>JAITEY010000102.1 GCA_031281815.1 Desulfovibrio sp.
GGGTTGCGATGCCCCCCGTCCGCGAATGCAGCGGGGAAAAAAAGCCCGCCAAGCAGGACAAAGGCGGCGGCAAGGGCAAGAAAAAAACCGCAGTACAGCACAGCAGCGGCAAAACTATAAATAATCATACCGCAGCCGTCAGATACGGTTTTCTTTTTGGTACTTGGAAGGACATTTGGTCATAAGGGTCACGGCCTTGACTGCCTTTTCACCCTGAATGCCGCCTTCCACAATAACTTCCGCGCCGGCTTTGAAAGTATCGGGAACGGGCCCCTCGTATTCGACCCACAGGGCTTTTTCCGCATTGTCCTTGTCTTCAAGCTGAAACCTGACACCGGCGCTGTTGTCCAGACGGGTCAGTCCGTCTTGCCGGACGGTGCCGAACAGTCTGGCCGAGTGCAGTTTACCTCCCGGCAACGACAATGCTTCTGAAACATTGAGAAAATAGACGGAACTCTCGGAGATGCCGGAAAACACGAGGTACCCCGCCCCGCCGAGAAAAAGCAGCAAGGCTGCCGCGTAAAGACCTTTTCCGGATTTTTTCGCCATACCGCGTCCCCGTATCCCGTTGCTCCCGCTTCTACCGGTTACTGTTCTGCCGCAGAGTATGCCCGGCTTTGCCGGGCGTCAAGCGGGAATCTCCCTGAACATCTGCGCTTTGCAATGAACTTACCGGCGGATTTACCCCTTACAATAAAAATATACTTGAATAAAATTGTATATTTTGTTATTCTTTTTCGATGGACATACCTCGTGAAGCGCTCGTCGCCGTGCTCGCGCAGTTTAATCCGTGGTGGCGCGGCGATACGGCGCCGGATGTGCCGGCGTGGAAACGCACGGCGTTCGCCGAACTGTCGGAATGGATCGTCAAGCCGCCGGCTCCGCGCGCTGTCCTGCTTTCCGGCGCCCGGCAGACGGGCAAAACAACCCTGCTGCTCCAGTCGATACGAATGTTGCTGAGCCGGGGCGTGCCCCCGGCCGACATTGTTTACGCCACCTTTGACCACCCTTTGCTCAAACAGGCCGGAGTTGAGGCCGTACTGGATGCCTGGCGTGAACGCGAACCTGCCGCGGGGAGGCAGGAATACCTGTTTTTGGATGAAGCGCAGTTTGTCCGTGACTGGGACACATGGTTAAAACTGCAGGTGGATTTCAACAAGCATCGGCGTATCGTGTTTACGGGCTCCGCCATGCCCCTTGCCGGACCCGGTCAGGAGTCCGGCGTGGGACGCCTCTATACCGTGCAACTGCCCACGCTGTCTTTTTACGAATACATCCGGCTGAGGCAAATCAGCCTGCCGGAACTGCCCGGCCTCGACGGCCTTGACGATCTGTTCGGCTGGGAGACGAGAGATTTTCATCGCTGCCGTGAAGGCTGCGGGCAGTATACCGGGCACTTCCACGAATATTTGCTGCGCGGCGGATTTCCGCAGATTGCCGTGGTGGAGAACATCACTCTGGCTCAACAACTCTTGCGCGAGGACATCATCGACAGGATTCTAAAACGGGACATGACCGCGCTGTTCGGCGTGCGGCGCGTGCCGGACCTTGAGCATACCTTTCTCTATCTTTGCCTGCACGACGGAGGTTTGCTGGATATGCCGAACCTCTGCGCCAACCTGGAGGTTACACGCCCCACAGCGCAAAACTTCCTTGAACTGCTGGAAGCCGCACACCTCATATACCGCCTGCCGCCTTACGGCTACGGCAAGGAAATCCTGCGCGGCCGCTTCAAAATATACCTTGCCGACGCGTCGATTGCCCCGGCCGTCATGCTCAAGGGGAAGAGCCTGCCGGACGACGCCGCCTCTTTGGCCGCGGCCGCGGAAACCGCCGTATTCAAACATCTGTACACAAGACGTCACGCCCGCAATACCCGCTTCTCTATTGGCGCGGCAAAAAACAGCACGAGGTGGACATCATTGCGGAAACGGAAGGCAGACGCACGCCTTTTGAGGTCAAGTACCGCAGCCGGCTCGGCGGGACTCAGAACCTGAAGGGTCTGATGGAATTCATGCAGACCGGCAATGCGGAATACGGCTACGTTGTGACCCGTTCCGCAGACGACTTCGGCTTTGTGGATACGGACCGGCCCGGCGCCGGCCGCATCATGCGCTTACCGGCGCCGCTGTTGTGCTGTTGGCTGGGCCGGGAATGACGCGATGCGCATAGCTGTATGGAACACGGCCTTTCTGGGTGACGCCGTGCTGACCCTGCCGCTGATTCAGAGTCTGCGCCTGCGTTTTCCGGAGGCGAAAACGGATTTTTATGTGCGCGGCGGGCTTGAAGACCTTTTCCGCCCGCATCCGGCCCTGAGCGCCGTCTTCGGGTATGCCAAGAACGGCCGTTTTCCGGGCGGACTGGTTGCTCAGGCGCGGCGCGCCGCAGCACGCCGCTGCGACCTGTGGATTTCCGCCCACGGCAGTTTCCGAAGCGGCCTTATCGCCGCTCTGGCCGGGGCCGATGAACGTATAGGCTACGCCGGCCCGGTCTGGAACAAAATGTTGTATACAAAAACTGTTGACAGACGCTTCGGGGAAATGCACGAAATCGACCGCCTGCTTGAACTGTTGCGGCCTCTGGGTGACGGCCCCCGCGTCGATTGGCCGGAAATTGCTCTGGACCCGGTGTCGGCCCGCAAAGCCCGTGAATGCTTCTCGCGCCTGCCGGGGCCGGTCTTGGGGATACACCCGGGGTCGGTCTGGGCGACCAAACGCTGGCCTGAGGAATACTACGCCGAAGTCGGCGCAAGAGCTCTGGCGCACGGCGCATCCTTGTTGCTCTTTGCCGGGAAAGGCGAGGAAGCGGTATCACGGTCAGTGCGCGCGATGATTGCGGATAAACCGGACGGCCGCGCTGCGGAAAAACAGGGCCGCCTGCACGATTTCGGGGGCCGCCTGTCCCTGCCCGACCTCGCGGCCTTTTTGGGCAGGCTCTCCTGTTACCTCGGCAACGATTCCGGCCCCATGCATCTGGCTTGGGCGCAACGCAGGCCGGTCACCGCCGTATTCGGGCCGACCGTGGAAAAATTGGGCTTTTTCCCGCGCGGGAAAGACGCATCGGTGATTGAAAAAGACCTGGCCTGCCGACCTTGCGGTCTGCACGGGCCTACTGCCTGCCCGTTGCGGCATCACCGCTGCATGAGGGACATTCACCCCGACGAAGTATGGGACGACGTGCGTCCCAAACTGCTGAACGAGAGAAAAGCATGATTGCCTGCATTGAAGGGAAACCGGCCGAACGCGCGGAAAACGCGTGTGTTGTCCTCACCTCCGGCGGGGTCGGCTACGAAGTCAACCTGACCGCTCCGGCATTCTCGCGTCTGCCCGCGCCGGACGAAACCGCGCGCTTTTTCACGGCAACCGTCGTCCGCGAAAACTCCCTTGAACTCTTCGGCTTTGAAACTTGGGATGAACGACAGGTCTTCCTTAGCCTCATATCCATCGCCGGGGTGGGACCGCGCACAGCCATGTCCGTCTTGTCCGTGTTCAACCCCGACGATCTGCGCCGTCTGGTCGCCGCAGATGATGCTGCTGCCCTGACCCGCGTTTCCGGCATAGGCAAGAAAACCTGCCGAGTGATTTTTCTCGAACTGAAATACAAGCTGAAAGGAGAAGCCCCTGCGACACCCGGCGTTCCGCAGAAATCCGGCGGCGTTCTCACCGATGCGGTGGCCGGTCTGATAAATCTGGGTTATGAGGAAAAAGAAGCCGAACGCACCGTGAAGCTGGTGCTGGACAAGGAAAACGACTTGGATGTGGGCGGAGCCTTGCGCGCAGCCCTTAAACATCTGGCGCGGGGCAGGACGTAATGCCGGGGTACAAACACGGCGCTCCCGTTCCCGACGAACAACTCAGGCCCGGAAAACTGGACGAGTTCATCGGGCATGAAGACCTGCGCGCCAACCTGAAAGTCTACCTCAAAGCTGCCAGGGAACGCGAACAGGCGCTGGATCATGTGCTTTTTCACGGTAACCCCGGCCTGGGAAAAACCACCCTGGCCCAGATCATGGCTTCCGAACTGGGCGTCAATATGGTGTCCACGTCCGGTCCTGTGCTGGAACGCAGCGGCGATCTTGCGGCCATACTCACCAATCTTTCCCGCAACGACATCCTCTTTGTGGACGAGATCCACCGTATGCCCATAACCGTCGAAGAAGTCCTCTACCCGGCACTGGAAGATTTCAAGCTGGATCTGGTCATCGGTCAGGGACCGGGCGCGCGCACGGTAAAAATAGATTTGGAGCCCTTTACTCTTGTCGGAGCCACAACGCGCATCGGCCTGTTGTCGTCACCCCTGCGTGACCGCTTCGGGGTCATCATGCGTCTGGAATTTTACTCGCCCGAAGAACTTGCGCGCATCGTCAAACGCACAGCCCGCATCCTCGACGTTAGCATAACCGAAGAGGGCGCTTTGGAAATAGGCCGCAGGTCGCGCGGCACGCCGCGTATCGCCAATCGCCTGCTGCGCCGGGTGCGCGACTTTTCGGTCGTCGGAGGCGCGGCCGGCATCGACTTCGCCGAGGCCGCCGACGCTCTCTCACGCATGGACGTGGACGAAAGCGGGCTGGACCAGATGGACAGAAAACTGCTTTCCGTTCTCATCGAATACTACGGCGGCGGCCCCGCCGGCCTGAAAACCCTTGCCGTGGCCTGCAGCGAGGATGTGCGCACCATTGAGGATATCTACGAGCCCTACCTCATCCAGAGCGGCTTTCTCAAACGCACGCCGCGCGGACGAGTGGCCACCGCCAAAGCCTACAGACACCTGAATCGGCTCGGATGAACGGAGGAGGTTACGCTCAGCACACTCTGCCTTGCGCATGCTCAGGCTGATGTTCGTAACGGACGGCCCCCCGGTCCGTCGCTTTCCGCCAAGGCCTCGGCCAGAGACACAATGTCCAGAAAAGCCTGTCGCGTCCCGCCGCAATTCTGCGCGTACATTTGTGCATATCCTGAAAAAGGCCGGAGCAAATGCGGCGCCTGTCGCCAAAAATCCGGAGAGTCGAGCATGAGATCCGGCCGCGTCCGGAAAGCTGCAACGCTTTTCAGGGCAAACGCGGCTGCGGCCGCGGACAGTTCGGCATCGACCTTGAGATGCGAAACGCGCAGACGCCTGTGCGCCTCAACGGCCGCGTCCTGCGGCAACAACCCGAAAACGCTTCCGAACCAGGTTTTCCAGAAACGCGACAACGCCGACCGTTCCCCCGCCGCGCAGGCGGTCGCTGCAGGATGCCGCATGCGCGCCTTTCGAGGATCGTCTGAACCGGCTGCCTCCGCCGCCCCGGCATTCTCTTCGAGCGGGAAAAGGCTTTCCAGATCATACAGCCCGAGTGCATCCCGTTTGCTGCGCAGCAGCCTCACCCCCTCCCCCGGATGCCGGGCGCCGGCAACGGCGGTGCCCGCGCTGCCGAGCAGTCTGCGGGTCAGCAAAGCGATGGCGGCATCGGAAAGCAAATCCCGGCATTCCGCCCGCGGCCGTGTGCAATGCCAACACCCGGCGCACTCCAGGTCCGCCTGCACGATGAACTGCCCCGAGGAAAACGGGCCGGTTTCCCTGGGATTCACCGGCCCGAGGCTCAAATTCAGCACAGGGACGCCCAGGTAATCGGCTATATGCATGGGGCCGGTGTCGGGGGTGATAAAAAGGTCCAGTGAGGCGATGAAGTCCGCCAACGCGCGTACGCTGAAACGCCCGGCCAGGTTCAGGGCGTGGGCGTGCAGTCTTGCGGCGACGTCCCGGCCGAGTTCCTGTTCCGCAACACCCCCCAACAGCACGGGCTTGTGTCCGAATTCGAGCAGGCGGCGGCACAACCCGGCCCAGAACGCTGCGTCGGGACGCTTGGCGGCTTCGCTGGCCCCCAGAAAAAGGCCGATACGCGCCCCCCCTTTGCCGGCAGCAAAACCGCTTGCTCTTCGTCCGCAGGGACGCGGCGCCGTCCGCGCGGGAAAAATGTCCAATCCGTGCAAATCGGCCCAGTGGTACATGTTGTAATAATTGTTGTGGGTCAGGGAAGCGCGGTACAACTGCCAGTTCCCGTCCACATAAAGACGCCCCGCGCTGTCCGAGCGGGGGCCCAGGCTGCGTTCACTTTGCAAACGCCCGGCCAGCGCCGCCGCCTCCGGGCGATGGCTGAGGTTGACGACCAGATGATAGCGTTGCCGCTCAAGATGGGCGGCCGCTTCGAATTCAAAATACACGGCAGCGGGGGACAAGGGCAGCAACGGCTCGAAAAACGTCTTCTCGCCCAGCACAATCAGAGGGTGCCCCGGAAACATGCGCCCGAGACCGGCAAGCAACGGAAACGAGAGCACCAGATCGCCCATGCGCTGCATCTGCAGAACCAGTATTGGGGCTTCGTTCATCGGAACTGTTCCGGTCCGCGCAGGTATGGGGAAGAAACAACGCTGCGGTCGCGCGGCATCGCCCGCTCAGCCGTATAACGCACGCATCGTGTCCATAAGCGTGCGCAGACGGTGGTCGTAGCCGTGTTCGTGCAGGATGCGGCGACGCGCGGCCGCGGCTGTGTTCCGGCGCGCTTCGGGACGGGCAAGGTATTCCCCGGCAAGCGCCTCGGCTTCCTCCGGGGAACGGTAGCAGATGATTTCCTTACCCGGCTCGAAAAGCCGTTCCACCTGCTCCCTATAATCGGTCAACAAAAAGGAGCCCGTGGCGGGTACGTCGAACACCCTCTGGTTGACGGCGCCTTTCATCTGCTTGCTGGTGCTGTTGAAGTTGATTGCCGCCAGGGGATAAAAATGAGGCAGGTCGTCGTAGTACGAAAGTTCATGATGATAGTGCCAGCCGCCCTCGGGAAGTTCTTCAAACCATCCGTCGTCGCCCGCTATGAGCGGCCTGAACGGCAGTACGGCCCGGATGCAGGACAGACGGTAGACGCGGGTCGCCTCCCAAGTGATGCTTGTTTCATAGCCGAGTTGCTCGGCAATGCCCGGCAGGGCCTCAAAACAGGGTACGAGTTCGGGGTGCCCGCGCTCAAGGAAAACCCGCACGGAGCGTTCGTCGCTCCGGGCAAATCCGGCCGCGACTTCCCGGTAACGGTCGAGCAACGGCCCGGTAAAGCCGATACGCTCATTGCGCCGGAAAATTTTATGCACCATGGAATTGCCGACAAAGGACAGCCTGCCGTCCCACGCCGCGGGCAATCCCTTGAGCGCGCGTCGCCGCGCCCTGTGCGGCGGACGGAAACGCTCCGTATCCGTGCCCAGCGGCATGTAGTACACATGCTCGAACCCCAGTTCGCCGAGCGTGGACAGGTTGTCCGCATCCCAGGTGAATACCGTAATCCAGGGGTTCGCCAGACGGGAAAACAGCGAAAGAATGAGATGCGGGTTGTCGACGAACCAGGAGGCCAAAGGCAGACGCAACTTTTCAAGCAGGTCGGTGAGAATGCCCTCCCGGTCGACGCCCAGGTGATTGATGGTAAAAACAAAGTCCGGCTTGAACTCCACCACTGCCGTAAGAAACTGCTCGACGAATTCGTTTTTTCCGAATTCCCCTTCGGGCACCTGCAAAAAACTGTGCGGAACCCCGAGACGTTTACAGGCCGACAGTATCTCCCCCATGAGAAAATATTTGCTGCTGAGCAGAAGGATGCGCGTTTCCGGAGAGGCAAAGCGCGCGGAACGGGCATTGCGCCAGAAATCGGCACGCGCGCCTGCTGCGCAGGCTCTGTGTATTTGCGTGTAATAGTCGCGGTCCAGACGCAGATACAGGGGGTTGAGCAAGGGATAAAAGGGTCTGCCGTCTCGTTCCGTTTGCAGACGCGTCAGCGCCTTGATGCCTGCGTCGGCGTCCGCTTCCCCTATCCAGACGATGCCCGTGCAGCGGGAAAAGCGCTCCTTTACGCGGCTGCGTTCCATGATGTCGTCTTCCTTGTCCGCCACGGCCAAAGTAAACGACGTCCCGAACGCGCGTTCAAGCCGCGCTGCGATTTCGGCAAGCGCAACCCCCGATCCTGCTCCGATGAGCACAGGAAGATACGCCTCTTCGCGCCCTGATCCCGGAAAATCGTCCGGTGGCGGCAAAAAGGCAATTTCCCGCGCTGCCCCGCCCGGACCGGGTACGGTCACCCTTCTGCCGTTTCTGAAGACCGTTATATTCTCAATGCCGACAGAAAGGCTTTGCTCCGCGCGGGCTTCCCGCGGCTGCTCCCGGCAAAACCCTGCCCCATCCTTCGACGTTGTGTCCGAACTTCCATGTTTCATTGCGCAGGCGGAAGGCGATCAGTGTTTTTTATTACTGCGCATCTTCACTTCGTCGTCTTCAAGGTAAAAGGTGACATCCGAATCCGTATCGTGCGTCTGCAGATAGCCGGCGCCTATATATATCTCGCAGCCCGGCATAACCCTGCCGGGGACAACCAGACGGCACTCGGAAGCCCGTTTGCCGTCCAGTTCGAAACGATTCCACAGAATTTTGTGTCGTTGGGAAAGCGCCCGCAATTCGAGTTTCACCAGCTTGAGCCGTTCCGCGTATTCCTGCTCCATGACCTGGTTTCTGGAACTCATGCTTTCGAAAAAGGCCTTACGGTCCTTCAGGTAAGTCATCCGCGTCTCGACTTTCTGCAGTTGCAGATAATCGAAGGCATTGTACCCCATCATCACCCGCGTAGGTACGCTGTAGTCGCTGCCCAGTCGGGATTCGACATAAATCAGCTTGTTGGCGAACACCGTGCCGCCCTGCAATCTGCCCTTTACAACCAGGTTGCCCCCCACATAGACCATGCTGTGCAGGCAGGAACCGTCAACGATGATGTTGCCGCGCGCGCGAAGCTGGACATGCTCGCAAAACGGCAGGCGCAGGTTGCCGCCCGCCTGCACCAGCGTGGAAGGTATCAGGGGTTCTGCGTTCTGCCGCTCTTCCTGCTCCTCGTCGGAGGCCAGAGCGGCGTTGCCGCGTATCCCTTTAAGGCAGACCACATCACCCACGCCCTTAACCTTGGAACTTTCAATATGTCCCTTGACCAGCACGTTGGCCGCATGCAGGGCAAACCCCGTTTGCACGTCGCCGTGAACGGCGACGTCGCCGACAAAAAAGACGTTCCCCGTGTGAAACCCGAGATCATTGCGTATATTGAGCAGTTTTTTTACCGAGATCAGGCCGTTGTTGTAAAACACATAGCCGTTGGCCGCGGCGACGATTTTATCCGGATTGCTCTCGTGCGCCGCGCAATTCGGCCCGATGGGCAGTATGCGCTCATGGTAGATAAAACGCGGGTCGCGGGCGTTTTCAGAAACGAACTTCAACTCGGTCAGTTCGGCAAGTACCTGCCCGCGCACCACATTCTGGACATAGCCCAAGTAGCGCGAACTTATTGAGCCGTCAGGTTCCCAGACGGGAGATAATTGCGTGTGCCGGAAATCCGGATCAAAATAATGGTGAAGGTAATACATACAATACTCCGGCAATATCACGGCCCTGAAGCATTTTCCCTTTGAGCGCCCGGCTCCCGGTACAACACTCCGGCGGAACGGCAATACCCGCGGGACTGCCGCAGGCAGGCTTTGCAGCGCTTATTACAGGTAAGCGCTACAGGCGCAGCCTGGCGACTACATCACTCTCGTTTTCGAGAATACGGAAAAACGGCAGCAGTTCCAACTCCAGCAAGGAAGCTCTTATTTGCTGCGACGGGCGGTACAGGTAGAGCCCCTTGTTGCGGCCGTGCATGGAGGCGGCAAAGCCGACCAACACCCCTATGGCGCTTCTGGACAAATAGACATCTTTAAAATCCAGAATCACTTTGCTCGTGTTTTCCGAGACAAGATCATAAAGCGCCGCTTTAAATTCCTGGTTGTCTTTCAGCGCGATACGCCCCTGAAAACATCCGAATGCGGTTTGCCGCTCGTTGCCGTGAGCGGAAAAGACGCGGCAGGTATAGCGGCTTCCGGCCTTGTACTCCGCGACGTTCAACGTCAGTATCTCGGCAAGGCCCTCAAGCGGATTGACATCAATAAAGTAGTCCATACTCTCCTCAATCCCGGCACGGCCACAGAGCGTGAGAGCCTATCCCATTGCGGTCCTGCTCTCACATTCTCCGCGCCGTGTCTTACCGGCGCTTGCCCGTGCAAAGCCTCTTCTACCGCAAAGCGGTACGCAGAGGGGGCGCTCCTGTTCCCGATACGCTTTTCTCGTGCTCATGTTCTTGTCTACTCCAAGTCGCGGCTTTGTACAAGAGCGCCGACCGCAAGCCGTCATGTCCGTATGCGCCGTTTGCCCGCTTGCGGCTGCGCGGCTTCCTCATCCGCCGGCGCGGGGACGAGGATTGTTTCCTTGTGTGCCGGCACGGAAACGGGGAGCGGATCTTTCAGTTCCGGCAGGCTGTTGTAGAGTTTCCAGAAAGCCGGCATGACTTCACTGACTGTTCCCGGATTGGCAAGGCGCAGACCGGGTCTTGCAAAGGCGGCGAGCGCGTAGGCCATGCCCCGGTAAGCATCCGGGCAGGTCCAGGCGGCGGGAGTGTTGTCGGCACAGGAGCGTCCCGAGGCATGCGCGGCTGTATTTCCGCCGGCCGAGTCCACGATGATGCCGGCGTGGGTTAAAAATTCACGAGCCTGCTCCTGTTCTTCACCTTCAAAAAGCCGCAGCGCAAATTCCGCATCCGCGTTCACCGCCCCCGGACCGGCGGCGCACATGACCAGAAACAGCGGCGCCGGCCCTCGGCTCGGATTGCAACTCAAGCCTCCGCTCCACGCGCGGAATGCGGGGGGGGAGCCTGCAGCCCGCGCCCGGATGCGGACGGCGTCGCGCTCCAGTTCAAGGCCGGCGTGGTTCAGCATGCGGAGCGCCTCCAAGGCCGGAGGCATTTGCTCGGGCCATTCTCCTTCCAAGGTGACCGAGCCGCCCGCAAAAAACGGCAGGGCCAGCAAAAAGGCGGAAAGTACCGGGTCCAGGGGTACGGATACCCTCTCCGGCAGGGACAAGGGGGTGGGCCTGTATTCCACGCATGGTCCCGATGTTTCCGCGTCCGCCCCGAGCGTCTCGTGCAGAGGACGGACTTCGGCCAGAGCGTGCGCGGCGGTCAGGGCCGGCACGGCCGCAAGGTTGATTTTTATCGGGACGTTCCAGAACGGCGGCGCGAACAACAACGCGCTCAGGGCGTCAAGCGGGAGGTCGGCAGGCGCGTCCACCTGCTCGGGCAGGGCTCCCGAACACTCCAGCACGGCGGGCAGCCCCCGGCTGTGCGGGACGACATGCGCCATACGGGCGCCGAACAACGGCAGGACGCGCCGTAACGCGCTCAGGTCCGCCGCCTTCAGCCGTCCTCCTCCGTTGAGTCGCAAGGTGCCGCTCTGTTTCAGGGCCGTAAATATCATAATGTGGGCGGTCAGCGAATCGTCACCGACAAAAAGGGTTCTGCCCGCCGGTGCAAGGGCCGGGCCGGGCTCCACCCGCACGGCCGCAAACCCGTCGCCCGTATGGTCGCAGGTCGCTGCAATCCCGGCGCGGGCGCAGCTTTTTACCGCATCGAGCAGGGCAGGCGCGGGAAGCAGCTTTTCAAGGCGCAACGCACTGCCCAGACATGACGCCGCAAGAATGCGCATCGTCGCGGCGCGTATATCCGCAGGCCCGTGCAGAACGCCCGAAACCGGCCTGCGCGGCGGTTGCAGGGTGAACACTCC
This sequence comes from Desulfovibrio sp., assembly GCA_031281815.1. Lineage (GTDB taxonomy): Bacteria > Desulfobacterota > Desulfovibrionia > Desulfovibrionales > Desulfovibrionaceae > Frigididesulfovibrio. The sequence continues at coordinate 11,640 of JAITEY010000102.1, forward strand.
CGCGTTTCGCGCCTGCTCCCGGCTCAACACCTTGATATCCTGCAACAGATTGAAAAGTTGCCGGGCAAACACCGGGTCTCTGCTGAAATCAACGACTCCCGCCTCCCAGGCTAGGCGCACTTCCTTCTCGGCGCGTACGGCCGCCGGCGTAACCGCCTGATCTCTGCCCTCCCTGATGCGCGACACCAAAGTCGCCCGCCGCACCAGAAGCTTCATAAGTTCCTTGTCCAAGGCGATCAAAGCGCCCGTAGCACCGCGCGGCCCGCCTCCAAAGTGACCGGACTCGCCGCGCCGTACGCCGCGCGCGGCAGCTTCACGTTGCTCTGTTTCGTTGAATGTCACGCCTGTCGCTCCGCATGCTTCCCGCGCATCGCGCGCCGTCGGCTGCCGAAAAAAGATTCCTGATAACCGCCGGGAGGTTGCCTGCAACCGTAAGCGCTCCTCAAACTCCGAAAAGGTTTACGCCGCCTCCGGCGACCCCGCCTGCAAGTTGTGACCCGGTCGCAGCCACCTGAAAAAATTCGTTGACACGTCGCGCGCCTGCTGTAAAGTCCATAAAACGCATCGGAGTTATAGAAAATAAAACGCCTTTGCGCGGGAATCCTTTTCGTCAACCGCAATCCGGGGGAGCTGCGCCGTATGCCGAGTTATGTCGACCCGTCCGCATGCACGGGATGCAGAACCTGTATGCATATTTGCCCCAACGACCTCATGCTTTTGGATCCTGATGCGGGCAAGGCGTTCAATCAGGAACCGGAGGCCTGCTGGGAATGTTATGCCTGCGTCAAAGCCTGCCCGCACGGCGCGGTTGCCGTCCGCGCATACGCCGACTTCGCGCCCTTGGGCGGTGCGTGCATTCCTGCAATGTCGGCAGGCTTCATAGCCTGGACCGTGCAATTCCGCAACGGGGAATCCAAACATTTCCGTTTTCCGGTGCGCACGACGCCCGAAGGCTCCATCAAGCCTCTGAAGGGCCTGCAGGAGCCCGGCAATCTTGACGATTCGCTCTTGTGTACCGAATGTTCCCTACCCGTTCCGGCGGGCATCGCCGACGGGACATGCCGAGGCGACGGTCCCGGCGGGCGGCGGTAACGCCTGCCGGCAACCGGAAAAACGCTTTTTTTTGCATTCGGGGAAACGCAGGTTGTCTCGGGGCTCCGGCTCTTCAAAAGATACATCCGCGTTTTGCCGACATACGGGAGAAAATACCATGCCTGTGCTTCCGGGCAACCAGGGCCCCAAAGGTATAGCCGCCGCCGAGCCGGATATACAAGAACACGATGTCGACATTCTGCTGCTCGGCGGCGGCATGGGCAACTGCGGGGCGGCCGTCGAAGCCGCGCGGTGGGCGGCCGAACATGCGCCGCATCTGAAAATTCTGATGGTGGACAGGGCCGCCGTCGAGCGCTCCGGGGCGGTCGCTCAGGGGCTTTCGGCAATCAACACCTACTTGGGCAGGAACAGCGTCGAGGACTATGTGCGCATGGTCCGTACCGACCTTATGCAGGTGTTGCGCGAAGACTTGGTTTATGACCTCGGGCGGCATGTGGACGACTCGGTGCATCTTTTTGAAGACTGGGGTCTGCCCTGCAAAATCAGGGACGGGGACAGAGAACTGGACGGCATGGAGGCCAAAGCGCAGGGCAAATCGCTGCGCAACGGAGATGAGCCGGTTCGTTCCGGACGCTGGCAGATTATGATCAACGGCGAATCCTTCAAGCGCATTGTGGCCGAAGCGGCAGGCAATGCGCTCGGCAGGGCCGGGATCATGGAGCATATCTATATCGTCAAACTGCTGCAGGACGCGCGGCAGGACAACCGCATTGCCGGTGCGGTGGG
>JAITEY010000166.1 GCA_031281815.1 Desulfovibrio sp.
GGCGACTTCTTCGGGATCAAAGCGCAGTTCGGCACGCTCGTCAAGCAATGCCGCAAACGGATGAATCAGGAAATTGCTCGCGGGCACATACAACTCGGTCATAGGGCCGAGCATCAGCATATGTTCCGCGCGGATGCCGACCTCTTCGCGGGTCTCGCGCCATGCCGTATGCCGGAGGTCCGCGTCCGCGTCTTCGCGTTGTCCGCCGGGAAAGGCGATTTGTCCCGAATGCACACCCGGATAGATATTCCTGCGGATGAGGAGTACCGTCATGCCGAGCAAAGCCCGGCCGCCGCGCTGCCCGCGCGGCGCCCGGAGCAGCACGGCCACGGCGGCTTCTTCGGCGTCCGCGGGCACAGGCGCGAAAAGCGCCCCGCGTCTGTCGGGCGCTGCCATGGCCCGTTGCGCGGTCTTGCCCGGCAAGGGACCGTTGAACAGCCCCGTGATGTGCCGAATGAACGAATCGGCGTTACACATGTTGTAACGGGCAGCGCGGCGCCGGCTTCAGGGCGAAATCACTCATCGGGCGCATCACGCCGGCATGCTCCGGTCTCGGGCGCGTCATTCCAGCATACTCCATTGCAGAACGCTGTCCGCGGCAATATCCGTCCGCGCCTTCATGCCGACGACCTCGTCGCAGCAGCGCGGGCTGATGCCGTGCGCCGGCCGCTTGAAGGTCACGTCCTCCGCGCGGAGCGCCGCACCCCGGCAAATGTCGCGCGCCGCCACCAGACTGCGCCGCGCGTTGCGTCGCGCAGGCGCTTCCGATGCCGAGGCGCGCAGGTCCGACGACCCGGCCAGGGTGCGGATGTCGCGCATGCGTTCCCGAAAACGGCGCAGATCCTCCTTGTCCATGGCATGATAATGGTCGTTGCCCGGCAGGCTCTTGTCATGCGTGAAATGCTTTTCCAGAATACGCGCCCCGAACAGCGCGGCCGTGACCAACACCCCCATATCCCCCGGCCGCACATGGTCCGAATAACCGATCAGAAGGTCCGGAAACATCCGGCGTAGGCCGCAAATCTTGCCCAAGGCCGCGTTTTCATGCTCTGTAGGATAATTCAGCACACAATGCATAAGAGCCGAAGGATTGCCCGCTTCCTTGATCCAGGAAACAGCTTCCGCAATTTCCCAGTCGTCCGACGCCCCCGTCGAAAGGATGATCGGTTTGCCGAAGCCGCACACCAGACGAATAAACGGTTTGTTCGTAATATCCGAGGAAGAAATTTTGAAGACATCCATGAGGTCGTTCAAAAAATACGCGGATTCACGGTCAAACGGCGTGGAAAGAAACTCCACGCCAGCGACGCCGCAATGCCGCTTCAACGCCTCAAACTCGTTTTTCCAAAAGGAATCGTGCCGCTTGAACAACTCGTACTGGCTGCGCGTCGGCTCTTTGTCCGTATCCCAGTACGCGGGCGAATCCCTGGAAGCCAGCGTCTCGGCTTTGTAGGTCTGGAACTTCACGGCATCGGCGCCGGCTTCCGCTGCCTCGTCGATAAGGCGGCGGGCGATGTCCATGCTGCCTTCATGGTTGACGCCGGCCTCGGCTATCACAAAAGGCTCCGGCAAACCTTCCGCGTTCGCAAGAGGAGCGCCGCCGCGCGGCGCGGTTTGGAAAAATTCGCGTAGCGACATAGAATTTCAACTTTGCGTTTATACGCCTCCGGCGGACGGGGGGCCGAATCCGCGATCCGTAATCAGCGTCAGCGCGCGTTGCGCAAGCACGGTCACTTCCGGTTTTGAAATCTGGTCGTCCGCGCCCACGGAAATACCTTTATGACGCAATTTCTCGGTAATAATCGAAGAAAACAGTATTACGGGCAGCTTTTTCAGTACGGGATCCTCCTTGATGCGCCGGCAGAGGTTCATCCCGTCCATCTGCGGCATCTCTATATCCGACACGATGCACTGCAGGTAACTTTCAATGGGCTTCTGCTCCGATTCCGACTTTTTCCGCAACTCTTCCAGGCGGAGCCATGCATCATACCCGTTGGCGACGGCCTCGACTTCAAAATTGGCGCGTTGCAGCAAATCCTTGAGCATTTCACGAATAACCGTGGAATCGTCGGCGACCAGAGCGCGGTAACGGGCACCCGCTTTCCAGTCTATGGCCTCATCCAGACGCAGTGCGAGATGCGGGTTCAGGGCGCCGACAATGCGCTCCAGATCCAGCAGAAAGATGATGCGGCCCTCCATCTTGACCACGCCGGTAATGGTATTGTTGGTAAGGGAGGACACATAGGCGTTCGGCGGCTCCACTTCTTCCCAGCTTATGCGGTGGATGCGGTTGACGCCGGAGACCAGAAAGGCCGTGGTCACGTTGTTGAATTCCGTGACGATGACCTTGGAATCTATAGTGCCTGCGCCGCGTTGCTTGCCCAGCCAGAGGGACAGGTCCACGAGCGGGATGATGTGGGAACGCAGGTTGAAGGCCCCGAGTACCGACTTGTCGCTGACTTCCGGCAGTCCCGTCACCTTGGGGAGCCGGATGATTTCCAGAACCTTGGCTACGTTGACGCCGTAGTAGCCCTTGTAGGTAGAGCCGTCCGTCTCCAACTCTTCCAAATAAAATTCAACGATTTCAAGCTCGTTTGTACCGGCTTCAAGTAAAATGTTGGATTGAGACATAGCGTGCTCCAATGCGAAAGTTCCGTCAGGTGTGCGTGTCTTTTTGCATCATAAAAAGATTTTGCCCCGTTGCCTACATTTTTCTTGCCTCCGCGGGCGAACGCCGCCGCGCCTGCCCGCAAAAGCAGAGGAACTGCCGACGGAATTTTTTTGCAGCGGCTCCGCCGCCGCAAACTCCCGCGGCGGCGTTTGGGGCAGCTTCCCGATCAAGCAGCGTTTCCGTCCGTTGTTGCAATCAGACGGCAGTTTCCAAAAAAGCCTGGACGACGTCTATCTGCTCCACGGGAGTGGACGCCCCGGCGCTCAGACCCACAGGGGACCCCGAGGCGCGGATGCGGCACAGGTCCTCCGGCCGGAAATCCGCGGGGCTTTCCACATGCACGGCAAACGTGCCCGCGGCGGCGGCGGTTTCCGCCAGACGTTTGGTGTTGCCGCTGTTGAAGCCTCCCACTACGACCAGAGATGCGACCTTGGCGCAAAGTTCCGAAACTTCCCGCTGCCGTGCGCCGGTGGCGTCGCAGATGGTGTCCAGGGCGGGGATTTCCCGGCCCAGACGCCGGGCCGCCTCCTCTCCTGCCCGGCCGAACAGCGCCCTGCTCTGGGTGGTCTGGGCCGCCAGAAAATAGTCTGCCCGCGGGTCCAGGGGCAGGAAGCGCAGTTCCTCGGGGTCCGCAAACACCTGCGCCGAGGGTCCGGCATAACTGAGCAGTCCCCGCACTTCAGGGTGATCCCGCTCGCCGAAGAGCAGGAGTATGCTTCCCGCCGCATGCGCCCTGCCGATGGCCGACCGGGCTTTTTTCACCTTGGGGCAGGTGGCGTCGGCGATGGTTGCCCCGCTCTTCCGCAGCGCGGCTTCCACGTCGCGGGGGATGCCGTGGGCGCGGATGAGCACACGGTCCCCCGGACGCAGGTCGCGGGGGTCGTCGTCGCATATCACCCCGGACTGCGTATAATGCGCCATGAGTAGGGGGTTGTGTATGACCGGCCCCAAGGTAATCAGCCTGCCCCCGTGTTTTCCGGACAAGGCATGCTCACGCTCCAGGCGCTGCAGGGCGAGGCTGACGCCCAGGCAGAAGCCGGCCGTTTCGGCGCGTATGACCCGCATGGGCACCTCCCCGGGCGCTGCTCCAATTCGAGATAACAATTACGGCAATCGGAATCCGGCATGGAAAGTATACGGAATCGGAGAAAAACATCTTTGCGGGGTTGCGACTGTTGTCGCTTGAAGCGCCGCTATACTGCATCGGGAAAAAACTCCCGCGCCAGAGCGTACAGTTCGTCCCATCCCGCGCAACGCGCCAAGGCGGCGCGGAAACGCCCGACTCCGGGGAACGCGCGCAGGTAGCGCGGCGCTGTGCCGCGCATTTTCAACAGCGAAGCGGGGATGCCGCTTCTGCCCGCGCGCTCCGCGGACAATTCGCGGGCCAACCGTGCGTGGCGCAGCAGGAACGCCGCCCCGACCGCGCCCGTATACGCTTGCGGGGAGCGTCCGGCGCGCAGGTCCAGGTAACGGCGGAAAATACCCGGATCGGCAAGGGCCCCGCGCGCGAACATGACGCCGCGCACGCCGGTTTCCAGGCGTTTTACGGCTTCTTCCGCGTTGAAAAGGTCGCCGCTCGCCAACACCGGGATATTGACGCTACGGGCCAGTTTTTCCAGGGCGGCGCAGTCCGCCGACCCGGCAAAACCCTGCCGGGCGTGGCGCGGGTGCAAGGTCAGCCAGGCCGCGCCCTCGTCTTCAAGTCTGCGCGCCAGATCCGCATACACGGGAGACGCCGCGTCCGGGCCGAGGCGCAATTTGCAGCCTGCCCGCCCTTCACCCGCGGCCCTGAACAGGGCCCGGCCGACCGCCGCGGCCTTGTCCGGGTCGCGCAACAGGGCCGCCCCCGCCCCCGTTTTCATGACTTTGGGGACGGAGCAGCCCATGTTCACGTCGAAAAAGAGGAAACCGCGTCCCATCGCCTCCCGCGCCGCCGCAGCGACACAGTCCGGTTCCGCGCCGAAAAGCTGCACGACAAGGGGGGCGTCTTCCGGAACGGTCCGCAACAGTTCGGCGCTTGCCCCGTGCAGTTCCGCGCCTGCCGCGTCCTGGAGCAGATCAACCTTGATTTTGTATGCCTCCGGCGGCCGGGGCGCTGCTCCGGACCCCGCCGGGGGAAATGATTTCCCCCGGACCACCTCATCTTTTTTAAAGTCGACGAGCAGTCCCTTGGCGCTGACCATTTCCGTACAGGCAACGGCCGCGCCGTTTTCCCGGCACAAAAGGCGAAAAGGCAGGTCGGAGAATCCGGCCAGCGGCGCGAGCCAGGGGGCGTCGGGGCCTATGGGCGGCCTGTCCGGCGTGGTGACCGGTTCCGGGGTCGGATCGGGCCGGAAGGCATCCGGATCTACGGGCGCTCCGGTCTCGCTTTTCACAGGTGGGCGGCGTACCAGGCGCCCGCTTCTTTCAGCCCCTCGCGTACGCCGTATTCAGGTGTGTAGCCCAGAAAGCTCTGCGCCCTGCCGATGTCGGCCAGGGAATGCCGAACGTCGCCGGCTCGGAAGTCGCGGTATTCCGCTTCCGTCGCCGCGGCGCGGGGGTTGTGGCGGGCCGCTTCTTCCCGAATCAGCAGAAAGAGTTCGTTCAGGGTTGTACTCTGCCCGAAGGCCACGTTGTACACCCGGTTCAGGGCGTCCGGCCGCGCGGTGCAGGCAGCCAGAATATTGGCCTGCACACAGTTGTCTATGTAACAGAAGTCACGCGAGTTTTCGCCGTCGCCGTTGATATGGATGCGTTCTCCGCGCAGCATCCCGGCAAACCACAGGGGAATGACGGCCGCGTAAGCCCCCTCCGGGTCCTGCCGTCTGCCGAAGACGTTGAAATAGCGCAGGCCGATGCTGTTGAATCCGTAAGCGGAGGCAAAGACGTCGGCGTACAGTTCGTTGACGTATTTGGTCACGGCATAGGGGGAGAGCGGTCTGCCGATGCGGTCCTCGACCTTGGGCAGGGTGGGTTCGTCCCCGTAGGTGGAACTGGAGGCCGCGTAGACGAAATTTTTCACGCCCGCGTCGCGGGCGGCGACGAGCATGTTGAGAAAGCCGTCGATGTTGGACGCGTTGGTCAGGATGGGGTCGTCAAGGGAACGCGGCACGGAACCGAGGGCGGCCTGATGCAGGACGTAGTCCGCGCCCGCGCAGACCTGCCGGCAACACGCGAGGTCGCGGATATCGCCTTCAATAAAGCGGAAGTTTGCCGCGTGCTTGCCCGCGCCGTCCAAAGCCATGTCAATATTTCGGCGGAAGCCGGTGGAAAAATTGTCCAGTCCGACAACCGTCTGTCCGTTCTTCAGAAGCCGTTCCGCCAGATTGGAGCCGATGAAACCCGCCGCGCCCGTGACCAGCCATAGTTTCGGCGTGTCCCGCAACGCGGCGAGCAGTTCGTTGTATGCCGACATAACGCGTTGTCCTTATTGCAACTCTCAGCGTTTCCTTGTTTCCTTGTCATTGCCGGCGGCTTCAAGGGCACGGACGAGTTGTGTGCGCGCGGATTTGAGGTCCGGGCGCAGGGACACGCTGCGGCGTGCGAGGCTCAGGGCGATTTCCGGGTCTTCGCCGGCATCCAGATACAACCCGGCGAGCAGGGTCATGGCCGCCGCGTCTCTGGGGTCGTAGAGCAGGGCTTCATGCAGGTGCTCGCGCGCCTCGTCTGTATTGCCTTCGGCGATGCAGAGCCGGGCGAAATGCCGGCGTGTGGGGCTTTCGCCGCCGGGCAGGCGGGCCGCGCGGCTGTAAAACTCCCTGGCGCCGGCCGCGTCGCCCGTGTTTTCCGCCAGCCTGCCCAGACGGATAAGGGCGAAAAGATGGGCGGGGTCCACGTTCAGGCATTCACGGAAACAGCGGCGTGCCTCGTCCGCCCTGCCTGCGGACTGGTGCATGTAGCCCAGGTTGTACAGAACCATCGCATCGGAAGGTTTGCATTCAAGGGCGCGGGCGAAATGCGTTTCGGCTTCGGCGTGGCGGGAAAGTCCGGCCAGGCAGACGCCGAGCGAGTTCCAGGCGGTGCCGTTGTTTTCATCCGCGAGCAGAGCGGCCTGATATTCTCTGACGGCCCCGAAGGTGTCGCCCTGGATGAAGCGTTTGTCAGCGCTGATGTTCAGGGCCTGAGAATCCAGCAGCCCGACGTGCGGTCCCGGCAACAGCAGGGCGTATTCGAGGGCTTTGCGGCTGTTTTCGAGGGCGTCGGCCTTGCGGAACTCAAGGTAGGGGTGGGGGGCGATGCCTGCCGCCGCATCCAGGTTCAGGCGACTCTCAATCTCCATAACGGCCTCGACGCAACGGGCGACCAGCGCGTTGAGACGCGCTTCGAGGCTCTGCGCGGAGGCGTTCGGGTCGATCTCGGGGGAGAGCGGCGCGCCGTTTGCGTCTGCGCCGTTTGCGCCGGCGTCGGAGCGGACGTCCCGTTCGGCGTCGCGGAAGGGGTGGTAAAAGATAAGGCTGTTCAGGCTGTAGCGACCGCCGACGGCCTCCGGCCCGAACCTCTCGCGGCAGATGCGCGCCGCTTCGGCCATGCAGGCTTCGGGGTGGATGAGGGGGAATCCGCTGCGCGCCGTCTCCGTTGCGGGGTCGTCGGGGGCGCCGTCTTCGGCGGAGCGCTGCAAGGCGGCGCTGTTTTTGGGGGCAAGGCGCAGGAGGGTCAGGGCAAAGGACGTTGCGCGGTCGCGTTCTTCGGCCCAGCGGGCCAAAAATTCGCCGTGGCGCAACAGCCCGGTTTCCGGGTCGGGTCCCCGGCTTCCGGGGCCGGCGCGGCTGCCCTGTTCGTCCGGCAGCAGCAACAGCAGGTCACCGGGCTCAATGTCCCAGGTCGGCTCGCCCAAATGGATGACCTCCGCCCGGCTGACATCCTCATACACTTCCATAATTGCCGCTTCACCCTTGTACAGGGGCGAGCGGGGCCTGCCGGCGCGCGCGTCGCCGCCGGGGAAGCGGGTGGACCAGACGGAAAAGCGCTGTCCTTCAGCGGCGTGCGCGTTCGCTCCCAGGCTGATGATGAGGCCGGACATGGGCAGGCATTCGAGCACGCGGCCTCCTTCCGCGAGAATGCGTCCGAAGCCCATGACGGCTTCGGGGTCGGCGCGTCCCGGGTGGGAAGGGGTATGCTCGCCGGCCAGGGCCGAAGCGAGGCGGGCTTTGCGCAGCACGATGCGCGCCTGTTCGGCCGCGGGGCGGGCAAAGACGTCTCCGGCCATGTCCTGGGGGTACACGGCATACCCGACCGAAAGGTC
>JAITEY010000234.1 GCA_031281815.1 Desulfovibrio sp.
GATGAAGGCGTCGGCCTGCCCCTGCTGATATTTACGTTCGTCTTCCTGTACTCGGCAGCCGCCGCGGCCCTGTGTACGGAAAGCAGGAATGCGCGGCCTCTGGAAGACCCGAGCAGCAAGGAAGGCCTGCTCCTGTTTGTCGCCTGGCTGCTTTCGGCTGTATCTGCCGTTATCCTCATCGCGACCCTGTGGCCGGTCATCATCAACGCGCTCATCACACTTTCGGCGTATTTGCCCGCCTTTGTCGCCGACCGCCTGCCGCAAACGCCCATGGGCCTTGACGTGTCGTTTTACAACCGCGCCTGTCTGCCTCTGCTTGCCCTGCCTGCGCTGATGCTGCTTGTTTGCCCCGGACGCGTATGGAAACTCCGTCCCGGCGCGAGCGGCTTCACCCGGCCCCGCCTGTTCTATGCCGTGCTTGCCGCAGCTGCCGGCTTCGGCGCAGCGCTCTATTTCGCCGGCATACAGCAGCCCGTTGCCTTGGCGGCGGCGGCCTGTTCCACGGCCGGCGTTTTCGGCATCCTCCTGCACCTTTTTACCGGACCGCGTCCGGCCTCCCTGCTCGCCGCGCACGGGACGCATATCGGGTTGCTCCTGATGACCTTGGGCGTGGCCTTGTCCGGCCCTTATCAGCAGAAATACACACTGACCCTCGGCAGGGGAGAAACAGGCAAAGCCGGGCAATACCGCGTTACCGTCAAAGAACTGTATGAAGGCGAATCACGCATCGGTGCGGACGGCCGGCCCGGATACCGCTTTGTGGAAGCGGAACTGCGCGTTACCTCGGATGACGGGACGCCGCGCGGTACGCTTGCCCCGCAGCGCCGGTTGTACGCCAAATTCGAACAACAGAGTTTCGCGGAAGCCGTCACGCTTTTCGGCCCCGGCGACGAACTGTACGCCGTGCTGCTCGGCATCGACGAGCGAACCATGAAGGCGTCCCTGTCTTTTAACGTCAATCCCCTGGTCAACTGGATTTGGCTTGGGGGAATCTTTATGTGCGTCTTCCCTGTTGCCGGACTCGCGATGAAACGGCCGGCCGGGCGCCCCGCCGGCGGCGGCGCGCCCGAAGCCGACGTCGATGTGGACGACGATGCCGCGGATGCGGAAGAGACGCAGCAAACTACGATCCCAGCCTGAGCCGTGCTGTTGCGCCTGAACGATATAGCCCGCTTTTACGGTCCGCGTCTTGTTTTCAGTGATATTTCTCTGGATTTGTCGCGTGGCGACATACTCCTGCTCTGCGGCCCGAACGGGGCCGGGAAGTCGACGCTGCTCAACATCATGGCCGGGCTTGTGCGTCCTTCATCCGGAACAGTGCTGTGCGACGAGGAACTCTGCATAAGCATGGTCGGCCACCACAGTTGCGTTTATGCCGAACTTTCCGCTTTGGAGAATCTGCGCTTCTGGGCCGGTCTGCACGGGTTGCGCCTGTCGGACAAGGAACTGACCGTCATGCTGCAACGTATGCATCTGGCCGCCTTTGCGCATGAGAAGGCCGGAACCTTTTCCAGGGGGATGACGCAACGGCTCGACCTAGCCCGCGCATTCACGGCGAATCCGGATATTCTGCTTCTGGACGAGCCGGCAAGCGGTCTGGACCAAGCCTCCCTGGCCGTTCTTCGGGACGAAACAGCGGCGGCGGCGGGACGCGGCACAGGCATAGTCCTGATTACGCATCGTCCGGAGGAACTCTCTTTTCCGGGCTGCAGGGTCGCCCTGCTTGAAAACAAACGGTTGTGCCTGTATGACGATTTCGACGCCTTTCGTGAACGCGCAAATTGATTTTGTATGCCTCCGGCGGACGGGGCGCCGCCCCTGATCTTCGGCCGAGGGGGAGTTTGAGAGGATGGAGTTCCTGTTTTTGCCGTCAACCACGCAACCGGAAAGACCATGTTGAGCGCCGCCCTGATCATAGCCCGCAAAGACCTGCGCCTGACCGCGGGGCGTTCGGCCGGCCTTGCGCAGGCCGCGGCACTCGGCTTGCTGCTCATTTTTCTCTTCAGCCTGTCCCTTGTGCCGGGGCAGCGCATGAGCGCGCAGGGAGCCGCCGCCGTCTTCTGGATGGCCTCGGCTTTCTGCCAGGTAATCATTTTCGGCATACTGTACGGGTATGAAGGAAACAAGGGGCAAAAACAGGGACTGCTCTTGGCGCCGATTCCCGTACAAAGTATCTGGCTGGGTAAAGCCTTGGCTGGGGTCGTCATGCTGGCGTGCGCCCAAGCGCTGTTCATTCCGGCTTCAATAATTTTTCTCGGGCAGGAGCTTGGTCCGGCATGGAAAGCGGGCTTGGCCGTTATTCTTGTCTGCGATACGGGCATAGCGATCGCGGGTTCCCTGACGGGAGCGCTCGCCCATGGACAGACCGGCAAGGAATCACTGTTGAGCATACTGGTTTTCCCTTTGCTCGCGCCGCTTTTCCTCGGCGGCATCCGCGTGGGATCATCGGCCTTCGGCGGCTCGGACGAAGCGACGAGTGATTGGCTGGGCATCTGTCTGGCCTTTGACGCTGTGTTTACCGCAGCCGCGCTGCCCTTGTTTCCTTTTGCGTACAGTACGGACGAATGATATGCACGATAAGGCGACGCCGAAGCGGAATACAGGGGACCGCGTGTTCCGGCTCATCACCCCGGCGGCCCTGCTTGCGGGTCTTGCCCTTGCCCTGTGCTGGGTACTGATCTTTGTATATGCGCCCAGAGAGAGCACACTGGGGTTGCCGCAGAAGATTTTCTACCTGCACCTGCCCTTGGCCTGGTGGGCGCTGAGCGGTTTTTTCCTGACGTTTGTCGCAAGCATAGTCTACCTGTGCACTGGCAAAGAGCAGTGGGACGCCGCGGCCGCCGCATCCGCCGAAGTCAGCTTGGTTTTTGCGTGTTCGGCTGTAATTGCCGGTTCCATCTGGGCCAAGGCGTCTTGGGGTGCCTGGTGGACTTGGGACGCCCGACTAACCACGGCGTTGATCATGTGTTTTGTGTACGCCGGCTACCTTATTCTCCGCAGCCTGGACATGCCCCCGGCGCGACGGGCGCGGGCCGGCGCCGTGTTCGGCATAATCGCCTTTCTGGATGTGCCCCTTGTGTTCTTCTCAGCCCGGCTGTGGAGCTACATACATCCGCCGTCCATCAGCCTGGAACCGGAAATGAAACTGACCCTGGCGGCCTGTCTGGCGGCGTTTGCCCCGCTTTGGTTCTGTCTGGCGGCATTGCGTATGAAGCTTGATCTTGACGGGCGGCGTTTCGACGCATTACGGGCGGAACGCCTGTCGCGCGAAGAGCGGCGTTCACTATAAACGCGAGGTATCCTCTGTGGACAGTTACAAATGGATTATGTACGCCGGAATTGCCGTCTGGTGCGTGTTGGGACTGTACTTGGCCGTTCTGGCGCACAGGCAGGCGCGTTTGTCCGAACGCTCGACCCGCTTGAACGCCCTCGGAGAAAACAGGGAGAGCGGAGAATGATGCGAAACCTGTCGCCCGCAGGCAAATTTTTGCTTCTGCCCGTGTTCGTCGGGCTGGCGGTCATGCCCGCTGTTTCCCTGCACGGTCTCTTTTCCTCGCCGCGCCATGAAGAAGGCAGCGGCAATCCCGAACCTGTTGTGCGCCGGCCCGTCGCAACCAGGGATCAAGGCGTCACCGCCGGCATGCCCGGTACGGCCTCGGCGCCGTCGAAGGATCAGGCAGGCACGGCCCGCATGCCCGATGCGGCGGCGCCGCCGGACTTGATGCGGGAACAGGCCGATGCAATGGCGGCCCTGATGCGCACCTTGCGCGACAACCCCAATGATACCGACAACCTGTACAAGATTGCGGAGATATTCTTCCGGGCGGGCGACCAAGCGCGGGCGGAAATCTTTCTGAACCGCGCCCTTTTAAGCCGGCCCGCGGATGTCCAAGCCCGCGTCATGCTCGGCAACATCCTGTTCCAACAGAATAAAATGCGGGAAGCCGCGGCTGTTTACGAGGAACTGCTCAAAATTTCGGAAGATGCCGAAACCTTGTACAACCTTGCCGTGCTCCGAAAGTATCATTTGAACGACAAGGCCGGGGCCGAAGCGCTCCTGCGCAGGCTGCTCACGCAGAGCGACGCGCCTCCCGAAACTTTGGAAAAAGCCCGTAAGGAACTGCAATGAGCCTGCACCCCGACGGCGTGCTCAACGCCATAGCCTTTGTCGCCGAACGAAAAATTGAAGAAGCAGCGGCAGAGGGCGCCTTTGACGATCTGCCGGGCGCGGGTTCACCTTTGCACATGGAAGACCTTACGCATCTCCCTCCGGAAATGCGCACGGCCTACACACTGTTGCGCAATGCGGGCTATCTGAAAGAACCCATCCCCGCGGGCCGGCATGTGAACATGGGGGACCTCCTGACCGCCGCTCCGGAAGAAAAAGACGTGTACGGCAAGATGCGCCGCCTCAAGGTGCTGACGGAGCGCGTCCGCAAAGAAGAAGCAAAACTGTTGCCCGAAACGGCGGGAAAAACGAAAGCCGACCCCGAAGATTCCCTTTACCTGGAAAAGCTCATAAAACGCATTTGAGTCATATACCCCCGGCAGAGCCGGGGGGCCTGTATTGGTGCGCCGGACATGGCGCGAGTCAAGGAGGTGAAAATCCTCTCCGGGCCGTGGTGAGCGGAACCGGTAGCCAAAGGCAAGGGCGTAGTCGCGAGGCTGGGTCTGA
>JAITEY010000236.1 GCA_031281815.1 Desulfovibrio sp.
TGGCTCCAACCGGACAGGTGAATCATGCGCGATCCCCTTCTCCGCCTCGCCGGCTATATTTCGGAAAACGGTCTTAAAAACACGCCGCAACGCCGGCGCATAGCCGAGGTTTTCTTCAGATCAGGCAAGCATCTGAGTACCGAGGAACTCTACGATATGGTGCGAGGACCGGAGTACGGCATAGGCCAGGCCACGGTCTACCGGACTTTGAAACTGCTGTGTCGCGCCGGGTTGGCCAAGGAACACCACTTCGGAGACCATACAGCCCGCTACGAACCTTTGGACGAAACGGCCCATCATGACCATCTGATTTGTACAGACTGCGGGAAAAATGTGGAAATCGTGGATGATGACATCGAACGACACCAGGAACTCCTCGCCGCGCGCAACGGCTTTCGACTGACGTCGCACCGTATGGTGCTTTACGGTCTGTGCGCCGACTGTGCGGCAAAAAAGCAGGCGGCCCCTGATGCTTCACACTCTTCTGCCGATTATACCTTGCGATGATGATTTCCCGATGTAACCGACGCAGCGGAGCAGAGCGGGCCGCATGAACAAAATACTGGGTCAGGATGAAGTAGATGCGCTTCTGCGCGGCCTTTCCGGCGGCGACATTGAGGCGGAAACCGACGAAGTCGCGGACGAGTCCGGCGTCGTCGCCTTCGACCTCGCCAACCAAGACCGCATCATACGCGGGCGGATGCCCGTCCTGGAAATCGTCAACGACCGCTTTGCCCGTCTATGCACCAACGCCATGTCCAATGCCCTGCGAAAACGCGTGGAATTAAATCCCCTGTCTATAGACATGACCAAGTTCGGGGATTTCATGCGCTCCCTGCCCGTGCCCACAAGTATCAACATTTTCAAGATGGACCCCCTGCGCGGCAACGCTCTGGCCGTTGTAGACGCGCGTATGGTATTTGCCTTGGTGGAAAGTTTTTTCGGCGGCCAAGGAAGCCAGCCGAAAATCGAGGGACGGGAATTTACGCGCATTGAACAGGCCATAGTGGAAAAAGTCATCCGCATCGTTTTGCAAAACATGGAGGAATCCTGGCGTCCGGTGCATGAAGTAAGCCTGGAACTGCTGCGTTCGGAAATCAATCCGCAGTTCGCAGCCATCGTGCCGCCCAGCGATGTGGTCGTGGTGATCACCTTTGAGGTGGAACTGGAAAACGCCATCGGTTCCCTGACCATCTGCCTGCCTTACGCTACCATTGAACCCATACGTTCCAAACTGCACGCCAGCTTTCAGACGGAACGCCTCGAAGTGGATCACGCCTGGGTCGCGCGCCTTAAAGAGCGTATCATGGAAACCCCCGTCGAACTCAAAGTCCGCTTCGGGGACACCAAACTCACCGGCAATCAACTGCTGCGCCTGAAGCCCGGCGACGTCATCCTTCTGGATACGGACACGGACGAACTGCTGGAAGCCACCCTGGCCGGGGTCACCAAATTCTGGGGCGTATGCGGTACGGTCAAGGGCAACTTGGCTTTACAGATTATCAAAGAAGAAGAACCCAAGTACACATGAAGCCGTCTGACGCAAACCGGCGCGGCAACAAGGTGCTGGTCGGGCTTTCCGGCGGCGTCGACTCTTCCGTCGCTGCCCTTTTGTTGCTTGAACAGGGCCTGAACGTCACCGGAATCATGATGTCCGTCTATGACGGTCCTCCCGGAGCCTCGGGCGGAAACGCCTGTTATGACTGCTCGGAAGAACGGGATATCGAATCTGCCGCATCTTCGGCGCGGCAGTTGGGCATCCCCTTTCACGTCTTTGATTGCGCGCAACGTTACAAACGTGAAGTTCTGGATTATTTCCGCAGCACCTACCTTGCCGGCAAGACGCCCAATCCCTGTATACGCTGCAACAGGCGGCTGAAATTTGATTTCCTGCCGGCCCTCGCCGAACGCCGCGGTCTGCATCATGACTTTTTCGCCACGGGACACTACGCGCGAGTCGAATTTTCCGAACAGTACGGTTGCTGCATCCTGCGCCGCGGACTGGATGAACATAAGGACCAGTCCTATTTTCTCTACCGCCTGGAACAGGAACAACTCAGCCGGGCTCTTTTCCCTCTGGGCGCCATGCGTAAAGCCGAGGTGCGCGCTCTGGCGCGCGAACGCGGGCTCCCCGTGCATGACCGGGCGGACAGTCAGGACTTCTACTCGGGCGACTATACGGAATTGTTGGGCATCGCCGCCCGCCCCGGAAACATCGTGGACGAAAGCGGCAAGGTGCTGGGAAAACACGCCGGTTTCTGGAATTTCACACCGGGACAGCGCCGAGGACTGGGCATAGCCGCATCGGAACCTTTGTACGTCCTGCGCGTGGATGCCGCATCAAACAACGTGGTGGTCGGGGGACGCGACGCGGCTCTCAGCCGGAGTTGTATGCTGGAAGACCTGCATATCGCATTGCCGCAGGCACTGGAGGACGACAGGCTGCAAGCGCAAATACGCTCGTCGCAGCAGCCCTTTTCCGTTCAGGTCGCGCCGGGCCGGGATAAATACACGCTGGTCGCGGAATTTACCGAGCCTCGACACGCCGTCGCCCCAGGTCAATCTCTGGTGCTGTATCTGGGGGATATCGTGGTCGGGGGCGGCATCATCCGTTGAAAAAGCCGACTTCCCTCTGCGGACGGACAAATGCAGACGCAAAAAACACTTGCCGTGTCCCGCAAAATATTTTATAAGTAGTCCTATCGTTTTAATTGACAAAAGATCACGGCCGCACACGGCCGTCCGGAAAAACGTTTTTTTATGGGTGTTTCCCTGAAGTGTCAATACGGCCTGCGCGCCCTGTACGAACTTGCCCGCCATTGGGGAGGCGGACGGCTGGTGCGCATTCCAAGCATTGCCGAAGCCCAGGCGATCCCCGAACGCTTTTTGGAGAATATATTGAACCAGTTGCGCGGCGGCGGCTTTGTCGACAGCCGGCGCGGCCGAGGGGGCGGTTTTAAGCTCTCGCGGCCGCCGGCGGCAATCACCATGGCTGAAATTATCACGTTCATAGACGGTCAGATTTACGGCGTGGATTGCGAAGGTGAGCATCCCATACATAAATGCCGCTTCCGAGGCGGCAACTGCGTCTTTTTGCCTGTTTGGCGCGAGGCCAGACAGTGCCTGGAAAATGTTTACGCAGCCAAGACGCTTCAGGATCTTCTGGATGCCGGATGCAGCGGTCTGACGCCGGATTACTGCATATAAAAATTTTTTCGCTTAAATATTATATTGACTATAGCTTTAATGGCATTTAAGCAAAAAAGCATGTGGATTGCTGCGCTTCCGCGCAGGCGTTGCCGTATACGTAAGGGACGAACTATGAAGCGTTGTCGGACGCAGGGCCTGTTCGCAGCAGGAAGTCGTTGCCGGCTGAAAGGCGGGGTATGAAAACAGACACGATTCTGGCGCAGGCGGGTTCGCGGCGAGACCCGCTTACCGGGGCGATCAGCATGCCCGTTTACCCGTCCGCCGCCTTTCAGCACCCCGGTCTCGGCCGAAGCACCGGCTTTGATTATTCGCGCACCTCCAACCCCACCCGCAAGGCACTGGAGGACACTGCGGCCATGCTGGAAGGCGGGGCGGGCGCCTTTGCCTTTTCCTCAGGCTTGGCCGCACTGGACGCCGTTTTCCGCATTTTTTCGCCCGGCGACACGGTAGCGGTCACCGAAGACCTGTACGGCGGCACCTACAGGCTTCTGGAAAAATTCAGCCGGTTCCAGAACCTTGACTTCCTGTATCTGGATACGTCCGACACCGCGGCTGTTGTCGAGGCCCTGAATCAACCGGAGATCAAAGGGCTTTTTGTGGAATCGCCGTCCAACCCTTTCCTGAAAGTCGCCGATTTGGAAGCGCTGGGAAAGGCAACCCGCGAACGCGGCATTCTGTTCATTACCGACAATACCTTTTTGACCCCCGTCCTGTGCCGGCCTCTGGATTTCGGGGCGGACATAACCGTATACAGCGCCACCAAGTACCTAGGCGGACACAATGACCTCATCGCCGGTCTGGCCGTGGCTCGAAGCAAAGATTTGAGCGAAAGGCTCGGCTTTATCCAGAACGCGACGGGTGCCGTTCTCGGCCCCTTTGAATCCTGGCTTTTGCTCAGAAGTCTGAAGACGCTGGCCTTGCGTTTGAAAAAGCATGAGGAAAACGCAAGAATCACGGCCTCGTTTCTGAATGGGCACAAGCAGGTGAAAAAGCTGTATTATCCCGGACTGCCCGACAATCCGGGACACGCCGTCCTTGCACGGCAATCTTCGGGTTTCGGAGCAATGATCGCCTTTGAGGTGGATTCACGGGCAAGGGTTGAGCATATCCTGTCTTCGGTAAAGGTGTTCATGTTTGCGGAAAGTTTGGGCGCGCCGGAATCCCTGGTCACTTTTCCGCTGGTGCAGACCCACGCGGACATGGACCCTGCCGTTCTTGAGCGTCTGGGTCTGAACGACCGCCTGTTGCGCTTGTCCATAGGTCTTGAGGATCCGTCCGATCTGCTCGACGATCTTGCAGCAGTACTTCAATAAGCAAAACATAAGGAGTTGAAACATATCGATAATCTATTATGCCTCGAGGACCCGTCCGATCTGCTTGCAGATCCGGCCGCCGAACTTGAATAAACAAAGCCTGCGGCCTTACACCATCAACATCACAAGGAGTTGAGACATGTCGGTAATCTATCAGGACAATTCCTATTCCATCGGCCGAACGCCTTTGGTGAAACTCAACAAGGTCGCGGGCAACAAAGCCGTTGTG
>JAITEY010000021.1 GCA_031281815.1 Desulfovibrio sp.
GGCCGGCTTTTGTCGCAGACCACGCGCTGCAGGCTGTCCAAATCCTGCAGGAGCAGGCGCGCGCGTTTATAGGTGGCGAAACGCCGGGCAAAGCCCACGGTCAGGATTTCCGGGTTCAACACTCCATCCACAGCCTGCAGGTCTTTGTTCCTGCATCCCTGACTCTGAAGTTGGGCGCGCAGACGTTTGCGCACAAAATCCACCAGCCGTCCGCGCAAGCGTTCATGCGTCCGCCATAGTTCCATATCCGGGATATTGTCCGCCATTTTCCAAATCCGGCGGCAATCCATGTCTTCGCGCCACGTGGTCCCCAAATAGCGGTCGTACAGCCGGCCCATTTCAGGTGCCACCCATGTCGGGGCATGCGTGCCGTTGGTGACGGAACCGATAGGCACGTCGTCCACGGGGAACTGCTCCCAGATTCTATGCCACATCCTGCGCGAAACCTTGCCGTGCAGCGCCGACACGCCGTTGTTGAAGCGCGAAAGCTTAAGAGCGAGCACCGTCATACAA
Organism: Desulfovibrio sp.; assembly: GCA_031281815.1. Taxonomy (GTDB): domain Bacteria; phylum Desulfobacterota; class Desulfovibrionia; order Desulfovibrionales; family Desulfovibrionaceae; genus Frigididesulfovibrio. The sequence goes on from JAITEY010000021.1 coordinate 514, forward strand.
AATTCCTCGGCATCGTTGCGGGGATCCTCCCGCCCGAGACCGAGAAAGACCTTGAACGCCAAACCCATATCCCTGGCATAGCCTTCAAAATACTGCTGCATGAGGTCGGCCGGAAAACGGTCGTTCCCGGCCGGCACCGGGGTATGCGTTGTAAAAATGCTGCCCGACGCGGCAAGTTCTACCGCCACTTCAAAAGTCAGGTTGTTCTCCTTCATGAGCAGGCGCACACGCTCGAGACCGGCGAAGGCCGAGTGCCCCTCGTTCATGTGAATAACTTTCGGGTCCAGCCCGAGAATGCGCAGGGCTTTTATACCGCCGACGCCCAGCAGTATCTCCTGGCGAATGCGCATGACCAGATCTCCGCCGTACAATCGTGCCGTAATAGATCGAAAATCTTCTGGATTTTCTGCAATATTGGTATCCAGAAGGTACAAACTGATGCGCCCGACCTTGGCTTCCCATATCTTCGCGGCCAGAGGTCTTCCGGCGATGTCCATATGCACGACGGCCGGTTCGCCCGAGGGCGTTGTCGCCGGCTGCATGGGCATCTGCTCAAAGTCATAGTCGGGGTAGCGCTCCTGCTGCCAGCCGTCCGGCGTCATGTATTGTCTGAAGTAACCTTGCAGATAGGCCAGACCGATGCCCACCAGGGGCACGTTCAGGTCGCCGGCCGATTTGAGATGGTCGCCGGCGAGAATGCCCAGACCGCCGGAATAAATCGGCAGGCAAAGACCGACTCCGAACTCCAGGCTGAAATAGGCAATGGCCGGAGAACCGGCCGCCACCCCTTCAAAGACATACGGGGACGGAACACCGAGATAGCGTTTCAAAGAGTCGACCTGCATGCCCAGACGATTTATAAAATAGGTATCTTCAGCGAGCGCGTTGTAGCGTTCCTGAGACACATGATTCAGCAGCCAGACCGGGTTTTTGTAACTATTTTCCCATACAACGGGATCAATATCTCTGAGGAGATCTTCAATGTCGTTGTTCCAGACAAACCAGTAGTTCTTGGCCAGAAACCAAAGCGGTTCAAGGGCCGGGGGAAGTTTCGGGATGATGGAAAAGACATGAAGGGGATACATAAGCTCTCCTCTGAGGCAACCGCGGAGCGGTCGGCAGCGGCGTCCAGCGCCTTTGACTTGTGTCCTGCGCGGTCGTAAAATGATGCCCGCACACGCCCGAATCGTGACGGGCGGTATATCGGCCGTTCGGCATACGTGTTTACCGTTTGCCCATGTCTTGTATTCTTCCACAGGAGAGCGTCGGTGACAAGTCTTTCTCCGCCCGCATCGCGGATAAACGTATTTTTTTTTCGAGACGCGAAGGAAATCTACGGGGAAGGCGGTCTTGCCCCCGCCACGCCGGGGTCGGCCGGCCTGGACCTGCGCGCCTGCCCGGAGCATGTCGATGCCGTGACCATCCTTCCCGGCGGGCGTTGTTCGGTGCCCGCCGGATTGGCTGTCGAACCCCTTGAAGAAGGCGTGGCGGCCTTTGTGTATTCACGAAGCGGTCTCGGGGCGGTCAAAGGCATAACCGTCGCCCAGGGCGTCGGCCTGATTGACCCGGACTACCGCGGCGAAATATGCGTTTTTCTCTTGAATTCCGGGCAAGCGGCTGATACTGTGCGCAAGGGCGAGCGCATCGCGCAAATGGTGTTCCAACCCTTCGTGCGCCCGATCCTTATGCCCGTCGAACGGTTGGGCGGAACGGAGCGCGGCTCCGGGGGATTCGGACATACAGGATTGCAATAAGCAGGGTAAACAGGGGTTACTGTAACGGTATTCCCGGTTTCACCGGAAGTCGCTTGGGAAGCTCCCCTGTAAGGAACGCTTTCGAAAGCATCGAAGGACATTATGATGAGCAAAGCACTTGATACACTGCGCGAAAAGACAGAATCCCTGCTGTTTGCAACATACGGCCGCTATCCGATTGCGATAGCCGAAGGACACGGAAGCCGCCTGCGGGATTTTGACGGCAGAGAATACATTGACCTTTTGTCCGGCATAGCGGTGACAAACCTCGGCCACTGCCGGCCGGAAATCGCCGAAACCGCGGCCGCCCAGGCAAAGAAGCTGGTTCACGTCAGCAACTTGTTTTATCAGGAAGAACAGATTGAACTGGCTGAACGCCTGCTGAAAACCACGCACTTCGGCAAGGCGTTTTTTTGCAACTCCGGTGCCGAAGCCAACGAGGCGGCGATCAAGCTGGCGCGCCGCCGGCAGCAACGTCTGAAAAACAAGTACGCTTACGAGATAATCACTTTTGAAGGCTGTTTTCACGGCCGCACGCTGGCAACCGTCGCAGCCACGGGACAGGCCAGGTTTCAGGACGGCTTCGCGCCCATGCCCGAAGGATTCTTCCAGATTCCCTGGGGTGACCCTCAGGCGCTGGAAGCCGCCGTCAGCGACAAAACGGCCGGCGTACTGCTGGAAATCATCCAGGGAGAAGGCGGCGTCCGCCCGGCGTCCGCCGCGTTCGCCCGTGAAGTCGCCCGCATCTGCAGGGACAAAGATATCCTGTTCATTGTGGATGAGGTGCAGACGGGCATGGGACGTACCGGCAGCTACTGGGCATTTCAGCATTTCGGACTTAAACCAGATATCATGACCGCCGCCAAAGCGCTGGCCAACGGATTGCCCATGGGCGCCGTGCTGAGCACGGACGAAACGGCCCACGCCTTTGTTCCCGGGAGTCATGCCTCCACCTTCGGGGGAGGGGCGTTTGTTTCGGCCGTGGCCGCGAAAGTGTTGGAAATCATGGAACGGGACAGGCTGCCGCAACGCGCCGCCGAACTGGGGGCCTGGGCCATGGAGCGTTTCCGCGCCGTGCAGACTGCCTGTCCGGGCAGCATACACGAGGTGCGCGGCATGGGTCTGATGATCGGCATTGAACTGACCGACCCCGGACGTGAGGTGTGGGAAAAGCTCCTGCAAAGCGGGTTCATCCTGAACCTGACGCAGGAACGTGTGTTGCGGCTGTTGCCTCCGCTGATTATTGAAAAGGAAGACTTGGAAAATTTCGCGGTCTGTTTGGAAACAATCCTGAAAGCCGGCGCGGGATTAAAACGACTGTGACAGTTTACGGAAATCAGCGTACACCGGGATCCGGATGCAAATTCGACATGAAAACAACGGATCAGGCAAGCAATGCAGTCCCTCAGTGAGGCTCTGCGCAGTTCGCGTGTTCGGCGTCCACGACCGCAATCATCTCCCGCAACAGGGCAATGGTTTCTTCGGCATCAGCCGCATCCAGCTTGCGCAGGGCAAATCCCGCGTGAATAATCAGGTAGTCGCCCGGCTGCGGGGGCTCCTCCAGCAGGGCAAGGGAGGCGGTGACGAAGGCATCTCCCTCACCTACCCTGCAACGGGCCGTGCCGTCTTCAAAAATTTCCTCGACTTTCGCCGGTACGGCAAGACACACAGCCTGCTCCGACCCCGCAACAGCGGCATCAGGCCGCGCCGGAGCGCCCCGCCTTGCGTTGCGCCGGCTTGACAACTGCCCCGGAACGGATGCACCGGGCGCAGAGTTGAATTTTACGCACAGTTCCGTCCGGAGACTGATGACGCACAGTCTGCAGGTTGGGATGAAAACGGCGTTTGGTCTTGATATTGGAATGACTGACGAGGTTGCCTGTTTGCGGCGTTTTTCCGCAATGTTCACATTTTCCGGCCATGACGCTCTCCTGTCGACGCTGCGGGCTCGCGGCCCCTCACGCTGCATATTTTCTTCGGAACCTGCACGACAATGCGCATCGGGTTCCTTGCACAGCCCTTAAGTATTACGCGCCCGAACGCGTTGACGCAAGCTTTTTTTTTGCCCGCGCGTACCGGGGAGCACCCTTTACATCAAAAATGTCACTGTGACGTCAGATGCGCAATGACCCGGTTCAGATCCTGCGCCATCCGGGACAGTTCGTGCACGGCGGAGGAGGATTGGGCCATTCCGCCGGCAGTTTCGTTGACGATACGGCGTATCTCCTCAATGTCTTTGTTGATTTCTTCGGAAGTCGCGCTTTGTTCTTCCGCTGCCGCGGCAATTGAGGTGACGACCATTGAGTTGGCCGCCGCCAGATCGACGATTTCCTTCAGGGCGTTACCGGAAGAATTGGCCAGATTCGTCGCTTCGCTTATGCTGTTCACCGCCGATACGACTTCTTCAATGTTGACTCTGGCCGATTGTTGTATAGCGCTGATGCTGTTGCCGACTTCCTGTGTCGCGGTCATGGTTTTTTCCGCCAGCTTGCGCACTTCGTCGGCCACCACGGCAAACCCGCGACCGGCTTCGCCTGCCCTGGCTGCTTCAATAGCCGCATTCAAAGCCAGAAGATTGGTTTGGTCGGCAATATCCGAGATGACGTTCATCACGCCGCCGATGCTCTCGGCCTGAGTGCCGAGTTCCTGCATATTCTTCTGCAGGGTAGCGGCGACGTTGTTGACGTTGTTGATGGACGTCACCACCTGATTGACCAAATCGGCGCCGTTCTGCGCCTTGTCGTGGGTCAGGCCGCTCTGTTCCGATGCCCGGCCGGCGTTGCGCGCCACTTCCAGTACGGTGGTGTTCATCTCGCTCATGGCGCTTGCCGTTGATTCCACGCTCACGCGTTGCGTCTCTGTCCCTTGCGACACCTGCTCGACCTGCGCGGCGAGTTCTTCCGACGCCGCCGCCACGCGACCTGCTATGCCGGACGCCTGTTCGGCGACCTTCATCATGGTTCGCTCGGTATTCATTATCATCGTCAGGTCGGTGATAAGCTGCAGCACGGCCGTGGGAATGCCGTCCTTATCCAGGATGGGCAGGGCGGAATAGGCGATGTCCATTTCCTTGCCGCGCGGCCGGCAGCGCGTTTCCGCCGATGCCGGTTTTCCGGAGTCCAAAGCTTTTTTCAGCGCGTCGTTGGGTGTATCGGTATCATCCCGATTGAAAAGCTGTCTGCATGTCTTACCGACACCTCCGGAACCCGCAACTTCCATCGCCCGGAGATTCAGGTACTCTGCCTTGGTCTCCTTGTTCATCAGGAGTACGGGGGTCGGAATATGGTCGATAATGTCGCGCATGGTGTTCACAATATTGTTGGTGCCGCTGATAAGCGTGGCAAAGCTGCCGCGGAAGCGGGAAGCGTCCGCCTGA
>JAITEY010000242.1 GCA_031281815.1 Desulfovibrio sp.
GCTTTTGGGAACGCTCACAAACGGCATGTTTGCCGCCGGCGTGTTTGCATTCCCCCGGAGCCGCCGTCGCAGGCCCCGGCAGACCGAAGGGCAAGGCCGGTCAAGGGCGCATAGCGGCACAGCGTACCCTGGGCGGCAAAGAACGCAGCCGGAAAGAGGAAATCGTCCGCGCTCTCGACGCGTGCGGAGGCAACGTGAGCAAGGCGGCGGCGTTGCTCGGCATGCACCGCACGACGCTCATCAACAGGATGCTGCGTTTCGGCATGAAACTCAGCAAGCGTGTCGACGGCGCATGAAAGAGCGCAAACGCCGCAGTCAACCCGTGCCGCAGGAGCCCCGACCCTCCGCGGAGCCGGTTTTTTTATTCCCTGCGTCCTTTTAAGAACACCATCCGCCAAGGAGATTATTGTGGACTTCTCAGCGTTGATTGCCATGAAAGACAAGCCCTCACCCCTATACTGGAAACGCTCGGACATGCCTATTGAGCAACCGGCCTTTGTGCAGTTGGATGAGAGCGGACGCGTGACTGCCCGCTTTGATGACACTGACGGGAGAACGGAGCCCGAAGCGGTCACCCTGGAACGTACCCTCCGATGGGACATTACCCCGTTTCTCAGCGGCAAAGCGGTGGCCTCGCTTGCCGAAGACTCCACCTTCCGTTCACTGTTGCAACGCGTACATGAGGGCCGGAAAATCGAATGGGACGGGAAAAATCACGTCGGCGTTTTTACCGGCGATGCGGAAGCGGCCTCCGATACGCTCGAAGACTTCCTCAACAGCCTCGAACCGGACCTCATCGCAATGGATGTCAATGACTGGCTGTTCGACGGGCTCTCGCTCTTTGATCACTGGTCCGGCCGACCGTTGGATACTGCCGTTCAGGAATTGGTCGAAATTGCGCTTGAAGAACGTGAGTCAGACGATTGCGACGGCGTAATCATTGAAGGCGACATTGAACAGGCGCTTCTGCGGGAAGCTGAGAAGATTTTTCTGGAGGGATTTCACAAAGTTGACCAATTCCACCTTGAAGCGCTCGTAACCGCCGGGCGTATCACACAGCAACAGGCTGCCGAGTACGCAGGTCGGCCTGTGAAGGGAAATATTCAATCAGGGCGCTATGATGTCGAAGAAGTTTGAATTCGGCGGAACGTCACTCCACATCACGGGCAAGCGCATCACGGGCAAGCACAATACGGCGCAATGCTTCACCGGTGAAATAGAATCATCGGCGAGGTCGCAGATTCAAGCTGTCTGTGTTCGTGAGGAATTTGCCGACAGCAAGATACGCATCATGCCCGATGTGCATGCCGGGATGGGGTGTGTCATCGGCACGACTATGACGATCACAGACAAAATAGTACCGCTCTAATGCAAGCTGAACTGCCGTGAAACGCAGCCGTCCGTTCGGCTGCGTGTTTGCAGGCGGCAGACACAAGGAATTTCTGATGAAGATTACGGTTGCGGGCGGGGGCAGTTGGGGCACGGCTCTGGCCGGGCTGGCGGCCGCCAAGGGGTTTTCGACGACGCTGCTTGTGCGCGATCCGGCCCTTGCCGGCGCCGTCAACGAGCGGCACGAAAATCCGCGCTACTTCCCCGGCCTCCCTTTGGACCGGCGGCTCCGCGCTTCCGTTTCCCCTGCGGACGCCCTGGCCGGCGCCGACATTCTCGTCACGGCCGTACCCTGCCAGACCATGCGCGCGTTTTTGGAAAGCATAGCGCCGTTTGTGCCCGCCGGCGCCGTGCCGGTCTGCGTGAGTAAGGGTATTGAAACTTCCACGCTGAAACGCATGTCCGAAGTGACGGCTGAAGTGCTGCCCGCGCAGGCCGGGCGTTACGCCGTCCTCTCCGGCCCGTCGTTCGCCGCCGAGGTCATGCGCGAAAAACCCACCGCCGTTGTCGTCGGCAGCGCTGATGCCGCTGTGCGGGAACACCTGCGCGAGGTCTTTTCCTGCGGATTTTTCAGGGTCTATTCGGGCTCCGACGTGACCGGCATTGAACTCGGCGGGGCGGTCAAGAACGTCATGGCCATTGCCGCCGGGATCTGCGACGGCTTGGGCTTCGGGCACAATGCGCGGGCCGCGTTGATCGCGCGCGGGCTCGCGGAGATGATCCGCCTGGGCGAGGCGCTGGGCGCGCGGGCCGCCACCGTCATGGGCCTGTCCGGCCTCGGGGATCTGGTGCTGACCTGTACGGGGGATCTTTCCCGCAACCGCCGGGTCGGCCTGAAGCTCGCTGCAGGCGAAAATGTCGCGGAAGCGGGCGGCGCGATGACGGCGGAAGGCATTAAGACCTCCGAAGCGGTATTGCGTCTGGCCGCGCTCCACGCGGTGGACACGCCCGTCGCCGGGGCGGTCGGCCGCATTCTGGACGGGGAACTTGCACCGGCATCGGCGCGGGAACTGATGAACAGAGCCCTGCGCGATGAATAATGCCGCATGACGCGTGGGCGGCGCGGCCTTGCAGTGTTTCCCGGCCGGCTGGAGCATAGCGACTTTGCATATGTGTATCCACATATGGGGGTGCAGGGAATCATTCCCCCTGCCGGGTCCGGGGCGCGGCCCCGGCCCGCGCCTTTGCGGTCGGCGCTTTGCGAAGTCTCCGAACCGGCGCTTTTGCCGCCTTCGCTTTGGGGGGCGTCTTTGCCGGCGCTTCCATGGCCTTGCGCAGAATTTTTTCGC
>JAITEY010000052.1 GCA_031281815.1 Desulfovibrio sp.
CGACTTCCCGGTTCATCGGCAAAGTCACGGTGGACATGGCCAGAATCTCCCGGCCGTTTGTCCGCACCACGCGGAAGTTGAAACGCACGTGCTCGGGAGTAACCACATAGGTGCCGACCAGCACGGCGTCCGTGCCTATGCTTTTGTCGCCCACAAGTCGTTCCCGCCGCGTCAGCGCCTGTTCGCCTTTCAGAGGTTCAAAGAGCACGTCGGCGCCCTTGCGGATTTCCTGAACATCGTAGCCTGCCTGCACGAACCAGCGGGTTGTTTCTTCCTGCATTTGCCGAGCCAAAGGATTGGCCTCGTCAAGGTCGTTGATGTTGACGGGCGTGATGACGCTCAGAGAAACCGCCCCGGCCGCGCCCTCGCCTTGCTTGCGCCCGAACCTGCTTTCCATCTGCCTGTCCATCTCCCTTCCCGCCGCAGAGGCAACCTGGGGAGCTGTTGCCGCGTCGGCCCGGTCGACGGAGTAAAGAAGCGCGGCAAGAATCAGGAAGAGCGTCGCCGCCGCGAGCGGTAAGGACGCGAACCGGCCGCGCCCGGAACGGCCCGCCGGAAACCGCTGCGGGTTCTGAGGGAGACGCGCTCCCCCGTCCTCGTTCGGAAAAGCATCGGAGCGGGCGGTATATACAGAGGTTGTTCGCACAGGTCACCTCCGGGTCAGGATGGACATTTCCACGCTTTTGAGTTCGTTGCCGGCAACGCGCCGGGTAATCGGGTCCGTGCTTTGCGCCAGAGCGAGCAGCAGATGTTCCTTGGCCAGTTCGTAGCGCCCTTGCGCCGCATAAGCCCTGCCCTGGTACAGATTGTACTGGCAGACTGATTCGTAGTCTCCGAAGAACATGCCGGGTTTCTGCAAATCCGTCGGGAGACGCCGCTCTCGTGAGCCGCAGGCCGCCATGAACAGGGCGGACAGCAGGCCTGCCGTCAACAGCAGGAGTTTTCGTTTCATCAGAAACTCCTTAATGAATATCTTCACCGCGGTCGAAAGGCGTTGTTTCCACAAGATCGTCCGGCCGCACGGCCATGTCGAAATCACGAATGCGCATGCCTGCGGTCGTGCCGGCGCTGCCGCCGGAGGCGTTTTTCCCCGGCCGGGCGTGACCCGACGTGTGCCTGCTCACCCTTGAGTTCAGCAGGGCAACGACCGTCTCGTTGGCTTCGAGCACCATGTCCGCCGTGCGCAGCACGCGTCCGTCACTCGGCCGCACAAGACGGGCGTTGACGAAAACGGCACCGGGCGAGCGGGAATAGGTACCGACGACGACAACCGAGGAACGCGGCGCGACCGGCCCGCGCTCGCGGCTGAGAAAAAATTCGCCTTCCTGCCGGCGTACATGGACGGACTCGTCCAGACGATACTCGCGCACAGGGTAACCGCGCTGGTTGAGTTCAAAGTACAACTGCTCCGCAAGCAAACGCCCGAACGCCGAAGTTTCGTTGAAATTGTCCAGGTTTACAAACGATACGGGCAAGGCCACGCTTCCCCGCAAAGATTGGTCGCGCATTTCGGCGACAAGCTGGTCGGCGAGTTCGCGCATTTGGAGCTTCAACTCGCGCGCGGCCGTATAGCCGGGGTCGGGAGCGGGCACGGTCATGCCCGAAACCGTAATGTTGGGCCTGTTTGAGGTATTTTCCAGAAGGGAAGGTTTATCGCCCGTGAGCGACGGAAAACCGCAGCCGGCAACCAACAGTATGCCTCCGCCCAGAGCTGAAAAAAATGCATTGCGCCCCATCGCGTACTCCTTGCCGGACCGCATAACGGCGGCAGTGCTCTTATCGGCAGGAAAGCCGGAAAGATTAGCGCAACGGCGCTGGCTTGGCGTCGGCCGGGAAACGGCGTAGAAAGACGACGTACCGATTCGGCAGAAAACAAGTACAAAAAGTCGACTTCCGCTTCGGCCGGGAGTCAGCGCGTAAGGGACAGTTCCGGCTCGGCGTCGGGAGCGCTCCAGTGCAGACGGACCATCCCGTGTTCCGCCGTGCTGTACAGGGGCGTTCCCATATCCCGCAAAGCATCGCGTACCGCGCGCGAAGGAAAGCCCCAAACATTGGCGAAAGAACAGGAAACCAGCGCCGCGCGCGCGTTGACGGCTCGGTAAAATCCTTCCGCATAGGCGCTTTTCGACCCGTGATGGGGCAGGACCAGAACCTGCGCGGAGAGGTCCCTGCCTTCCCGCATGAGTTTTTGCAGAACTTCGCTCCCGACGTCGCCGCAGATGAGGGCCAGAGACCTGCCCCGCCAGAGAAGACGCAGTACCAGGGAAAGATCGTTGGAGAGCCCCGCCGCGCCCGAAGGGGGATGCAGCACTTCAAGGCGCAGGTCTTGCGCGGGCTCGTATACGTCTCCGGCCCGCAGAGTTTCCATACGCAGGTCTCCGCCGGCGCGCAGGGCATCCTGTATACGTACGGCAAGCGCGCCCTGCGGGATTTGCCCGTTGCCGAAAATCCTGCCCACGGAAAAATGTCGCAGTATCCACGGCAGGCCGCCGAGGTGGTCCGCGTCGGGGTGGCTGTTGACGACCGCCGCAAGGCGCGGCAGGGCATTGTCCGTGAGCAGGGGGGCGACTATGCGTCTGCCGGTATCGAAGAATTCCGAATTCGATCCTCCTCCGTCCACAAGGATGCGTCCCGCATTCCCGAAAAACGCTCCGGAGGCGAGGTCGCGCGCCTCAAAAGACAAACGGCGGGCCGCCTCGGTCGCCCCGAAAGACGGGCGGGAAGCCGCTTCCGCCGCCGGCTCCTTCAATCCGGGCAGAGCGGCCCATTCCAGCAGCACGGCTTGGCCCTGTCCGACGTCGAGCAGGCTGAGGGTCAGGCCCGGCGCGGGCCTGTTCAGAAACACAAAGGGCAGGATAAGAAAGGCGAGGGCGCAGGCCGGGAGAAAGATATCCGTTCGGGACAATCTCCCCGGCCTCCCTCCGCGCCCGGACACTTGCGCGCGTCCGTCCCTTTGCGCATGTCTGCCCCCTTGAGCATGCGCGGGCTCAACGCCGGTCCCTTGATCAGGTTCATGCTCAAGAGCAGCCGCCTGTCCGGTTTTTTGTTCGTAACCTTGTGCATAATTATGTGCATAATTAGGTGAATAATTTTGTGAATAACTTTGTGCACAACGTTGCGAACAGTTTTGTGAACAATTTTGTGCGTAACCATGCGCGTAACCATGCGCGCAACCATGTGAAAAACCTTGTGCGTAACGTTGTCGGGCCTGTCGCCGGCGTTCCATCCAGGATGCAATCAGTCGGGGCAGGCACAGGCAGAGCAGCCAGAAGGCGGCCATGCTCAGACCGTGCGGGCGCGGCAGCAATGGGGCGGGCATCAGTCCCGCGCCGTCCAGACGTTCCAGCAATTCGACCAGACACTCGCAAGGCAGGGAGGCAAGACGCAGCAGCGCCGCGCCGACGGCGGGCAAATCCAGACAGAGCGCTCCAAGCGCTGCGAAGGACAAGGGCAGGACCAGCCCCTGCAACAGCGGCAGCCAGAGCAGATTCAACGGAAAGAGCAGTCCCGCGTTGCCGAAAGCGCGCAGGGTCAGAGGCATGAGCACAATCTGGATACACAGGGAATTCGCCGCCAGAACGAAAGCTCCCCGCTTCAGACGCGCGACACGGGAGGGCGCCTGCATATCCTCGCCGGTATTTCCCGCCGGGAACAATTTTTCGGACAGGCGCATGATGCCCGGCAGGGTCAGTGCTATGCAGGCCATACACATGGCTGAAAGCTGCAGCGACAATTCAAACAGGGCAAAGGGGTCCCAAAGCATGAGGAAGAAAAGAGCCGCGCACAGGCTGTCTAAAATCAGGCGCGGCCTGCGCAGGAAAGAACACAGGGCGGCCGCGCAGAGCATGCATGCGGCGCGTTGCAGTGAAATCGGGGCTTGGCCGAGCCAGAGATAGAGCAGGGCAAAGGGAAGTGCCGAGAGCAGGGTCAGCGTCGGACGGGGCAGGCGAAGGTACAGGGACGGGAAACAGCGTCCCGCCAGGCGCGCGCAAACCGCCCCGGCCAGTACGGCAAAGGCCAGATGCATACCCGACAGGGCCAGGCTGTGCGACAGGGCCGCCCCGGCAAACAGGTCCGCAATACGGGGAGAAACAAGGGAACGGTCCCCGAAAATCAGGGCGGGGAGAAGCCCCGCGCCCGTAAGGATGCGTCCCGGCGTTGCCGGAAGCGCGGCCCCCGCGTCCTGTTCCCGAGCTTGTTCTACCGCCCGGCGGGGCAGGGCGGCGTAAAAAAGGGAGCGCGCCTTTTCCCGCAGTATGGACAGGCTGAGACGCAGGGAAACGGCGGACGGGTCTTCGAAAGGATCGGGCAGTCCCCCGTGCGCCGAGCCGGCGACGGCGATGCTTTTGCCGCCGCTTCGGACGCTGAGCCACACGCCCTGCTCGTGCATGCGTTGCTCGTAGTCCGAAAGTCCCGGATTGTGCAGGCCGCGCAGGGGCAGAAGCCGGACGGTAAGTTCCAGCGTTTCGCCCGGCAGGGGGGCGAATGCGGGGCGGTTCCACAGCCAATACGCTTTGCCCGTATAGATATCGCAGGGAGCGCGGCTTCCGGTTTGCGTTTCCTGCAAAGAAGACGCAGGCGCGAGGCGGGAAAGGACGACCCGAACGCGGTCGCCGGGCAGCGGCACGGAACTGTCGACAACGGCGCGGATGCGGACGGGATGCGGAGGCCGCAATTCTCCTCGCGCGTCTTCCCTGAGCGCCGAGGCCTGTGCCGCCCATTGCGGGAATTCAGGGGCGGTCGGCGCGCGCAGGCCGGTCCAGGCAAAGGCAGCGACAAAGGCCGCCCCCAGACAACACAAACGCGGCGCGTTCCGTGAGCGCGGCAGATCAAGCAGAATGACCGTAACCAGGGCCAACAGGCCGAAGGCCGGTTCCCGGAAAGCCGATATGCCGGCAAGCCAACACACGAGGCAGACTTCGGAAAACAGCAGAAATTGCAGGCGCGAGGGCGTGTTTTCCGAATCTTTACAGTCCCGGATCGCCTTTGTCCGCGCCGCCGGCATCTGTCGCAGAACGCTTGTGTTTACCGCCTTGCTCCTGTACGTTCGATCGAACGATGTGCCTCACTGCCCCAAGGCCGCGGCACAGACCCCATACCTTCAGACATCAGTATGCCGGCATCACGCGACAGCTTGCGCCAACTTCTTGAAGAACACTCCCTCCGGCTGGTCGCCGAAAGCGGAAACCGCAAATTTCGCCGCTTCGGCGAGGAAATCGGTTCTCCGAAGGTCGGCGGAAAGCAGGCGAATTTCAGCGGCATGGACCTCAGGGAGGCGCATTTCAAAGGCGCGGACCTCCGGGGCCTGATGTTGGTCAACGCCAAGCTTGCAGGCCTGGACCTCAGTTGGGCGAACCTCTCAGGAGTCTACCTCAACGGCGCCGACATGAGAAGATGCAACCTGACGGGGACCGATCTGCGGGGGGCACGCTTGAGAGGAGTCAATCTCTCCGGCGCCGAGATATCCTTTGCCCAACTCGGCAGGACGGATTTCGCGGGAGCGAACCTCACCGGAATCGACTTTTCGCAGGTTGTTATCCGCTTGTCGGACTTGACCGGCACCGACTTGCGGGGCGCAAAATTCGATGAAGCGGACCTCAGCGACGCCATGCTCTGTTGGGCCGACCTCTCCGGCGCAAGTTTACGGAAAGCCGTACTGCGCCGCGCACGCTTGATAGGCGCCGATCTTTCCGACGTCGACTTCCGGCAAGCGGATCTGACGGAGGCCGTACTCGGCGGTGCGGATACCGGAAGGGCCAACTTCCGGGGAGCTGTCCTCGACGGTACGGACCTGCGCATTGCGCTGGGCGCCGGTGGTTGAGGAATACGGCTGCGCGGACGGAATATCCGAAAAATTACGGTTGTTGTTTCTGCAATCAGGCAACAGTGAGGGGGCGTGAAGCCCCCTCATCAGTCTACCTTTTCTCATTGTGCATCCGTCTTCGACGGTATGCGCTATAATGCGTCGTTGCCGCTTTCACCTGTCCGGATGCGTATGACGTTTTCCACCGGAAGGATGAAAATTTTACCGTCGCCCAGTTCCCCGGTGCGCGCGGCCTCTATGGCGACATCCACCACTTTCTGCACCGCTTCGTCATGCACCAAGGTGTTGATCTGCACCTTGGGCACGAACTGCGATTCCAGGGTGGCTCCGCGATAGACCTCCTTGTGCCCGCGCTGCCGCCCGTAACCTCGGATTTCGCTTATGGACAGGCCGTGTACGCCCAGGGTTTCCAACGCCTTTTTTACCGCCATCAGCTTTGAGGGTCGGATGATGATTTCCAGTTTTTTCATCAGAAATTCCTTTTTGTCCGGGGTTAAATCTGATACGCGCGCTCGTTGTGTTCGCTGATGTCGAGTCCTGTGAGTTCCGCTTCAGGGGTTGCGCGCAGGCCGACAAGCTTGTCCACCAGATACAGCAGGACACGACTGACCGTATAGCAGAAAATCCAGGTCGCCGCTACAGACAAAAACTGTATCCAAAGCTGGCCGGGGTTGCCGTAAACAAACCCGTCCACGCCGTTTATCGCGGCAGCGGCGAAAACGCCCGTAGCCAGGGCGCCCCAGGTGCCTCCGGCCCCGTGGATGCCGACAACATCCAGGGCATCGTCATAACCCAAACGGCTTTTCAGCAGCACGGCGCCGTAGCAGACCACGCCGCCGACGAATCCGATGAGCACGGCAGGCAGGACTTCGACGAAACCCGCGCCCGGCGTGATGGCTACCAGTCCGGCCAGCGCGCCCGAGGCGGCGCCGAGAGTGGTCGGCTTGCCGGTGTACTTCCATTCCACGAGAATCCAGCCCAGTATGCCGGCCGCCGCCGCAAGATGCGTCGTGACCAGGGCGTGAGCCGCCAGAACGCCCGCGGACAGGGCGCTGCCGGCATTGAAACCGAACCAGCCGAACCAGAGCAGACCTCCGCCCAGCAAGGTCATCGGCAGGTTGTGCGGGACAATGTGTCCGCCTCCCCCGCCGTTCAAATCCATGCGCGGGCCGACTGCATGGGCTGCCGCCAGCGCTCCCGCCCCGGAACTCATATGCACCACGGCTCCGCCCGCGAAATCAAGCGCGCCGAGTTCGCCGAGCCAGCCTTTGCCCCAGACCCAGTGGGCCATGGGGCAATAGACGAAAAGCAACCAAAGGGCGGAAAACAACAGCATGGCGGGAAAATGTATGCGCTCGGCATACGAGCCGGACACCAGCGCGACCGTCAGCACCGCAAACATGCACTGGAAGGCGGCGAACAGGACGCCCGGTATGGTCTCGGCAAAGGGCAGAGGGTCGGCGCCTATCCCGTTCAGGAACAGCGCGGATAAATCGCCGATCAGTCCTCCTGTGTCCGGCCCGAAAGCCAGGG
>JAITEY010000054.1 GCA_031281815.1 Desulfovibrio sp.
CGCTGATGCGCCCCGCGCGACTCCCGGCGTTTGAGCGCCGAACAGGCCATGGTTTCGGCGACTTCCAGGCCGTGTCCCAGTTCAATGAGGCTGAGCACGTCGGTATTGTATACGGCGCCCCGGTCCGAGATATTGATGTTTTTGAAGCGTTCTTTAAGCTCGGCAAGTTTGTCCGCGGTTTTCTTCATCAATTCTTCGGTGCGGTAGATGCCGCAGCCGTCTTCCATGGACAGGCCCATTTCGTCGCGTATGACGGCCCAGCTTTCCTTGCCGCGTCTGTCGAACAGGGCCTTGAAGCTGTTTTCCGCGTCCGCGGCCTGGGCGTCGACGGCCGCGGCGTTGACGGGAGCGCTTTCACGCGCGCGTTCCGCGGCGTGTATGCCGGCCACCCTGCCGAAGACCACGAGTTCCGCCAGGGAGTTCGAGCCCAGGCGGTTCGCGCCGTGCAGGCCGACGGACGAGCATTCGCCGACGGCGAACAGCCCGCGGATGCTCGTTTCGCAGTGTATGTCCGTGGCTATGCCCCCCATGGTATAGTGGGCCGTGGGCCGCACGGGGATGGGCTCGTCGATGGGGTCGACGCCGACGTAGGCCATGGCCAGTTCCCGAATAAAGGGAAGACGTTCCAGGATTTTTTCCCTGCCCAGGTGGCGGATGTCCAGATTGACCACATCGCCGCGCGGAGTGGGGATGGTGCGTCCGGCGCGCCATTCGTGCCAGAACGCTTGGGAAACCTTGTCCCTGGGACCGAGTTCCATGTATTTGTTTTCCGGCTTGCCCAGGGGCGTTTCCGGCCCTAGGCCGTAATCCTGCAGGTAGCGGTAGCCGTCCTTGTTGACCATGATGCCGCCTTCTCCGCGGCTGGCCTCGGTAATCAGGATGCCGGAGCCGGGCAGCCCGGTCGGGTGGTACTGCACGAATTCCATGTCGCGCAGGGCCGCGCCGTGACGGTAGGCGATGCCCATGCCCTCGCCGGTGACGATGCCCGCGTTGGTGTTGTAACGATAGACGCGCCCCGCGCCGCCGGTGGCCAGCACGACGGCCCCGGCCCGGATCTGCACGAGGTCGCCTTCCATCATGTTCAGGGCGACGAGTCCGCGCACCCGGCCTTCGTCGGTGAGCAGGTCGAGGACGAAGTGTTCGTCGAAACGTTTTATGTTCGGGTACTTGAGCGACGTCTGGAACAGGGAATGCAGCATGTGAAAGCCGCTTTTGTCCGCCGCGAACCAGGTTCGGGCGATTTTCATGCCGCCGAAACGGCGCACGTTGACGCTCCCGTCTTCCTTGCGGCTCCACGGGCAGCCCCATTGTTCGAGCTGCGTCATTTCGCGCGGACAGTTCTGCACGAAGTATTCCACGACATCCTGCTCGCAGAGCCAGTCTCCGCCGGAAACGGTGTCGTTGAAATGCAGGTCGAAGGAGTCGGAATCCTGCAGAACGGCCGCCGCTCCGCCTTCCGCGGCAACGGTATGGCTGCGCATCGGGTAGACTTTGGAGATGAGCGCGACGGTCATGCCCGGATTATTTTCGGCGGCTTCAACGGCCGTGCGGATACCCGCGCCGCCTGCGCCTATGACGGCAATGTCCACATTGATGATTTGCACTGTATGCCTCCACTGTAACGGTAACAGGTAGTTGCGCCGGCCTGCGCATCATGAGCTTGCTGCGCCCGCGCTGCTCTTTGAGAGCATTTCAACGAGAGCATTTCAACGAGAGCATTGCAACATGTACAGTATGCAGACAGGTGAAATGCTCCGGCGAAAGACGCCGGCGCGGAATCACAGGCCGACGGCCTTGAGGTCCGGCTGCACATAGAGTTCGCCGCCGACGGAGTCGTTGATCACCAGCAGCGGCAGACGTTCCACCTTCAATTTCCGCAGAGCTTCCGGCCCCATTTCGGGGAAAGCGACGACCTCGGCTTCCTTGATGCATACCGACAACAGGGCGCCCGCGCCGCCGGTGGCGCCGAAGTACACCGCGCCGTAGTCTTTGAGGGATTGTTTCACGGCTTCGTTGCGTATGCCCTTGCCGATGCTGCCTTTCGCGCCCAGCGAATGCAGGCGGGGGGCGAAGGAATCCATGCGGTAGCTGGTGGTCGGACCGCCCGCCCCGTTGACGTAGCCGGGCGGGGGCGGGGTGGGACCGACATAATAGATGACGGCTCCCTGCAGATCTATGGGCAGTTTTTCGCCGGCGTCGAGCATGTCGTTGAGTTTTTTATGCGCCGCGTCGCGGGCGGTGTAGATGGTTCCGCTGAGATACACGATGTCGCCGGAGCGCAGTTTGCGGGCGTCCGCATCGGACAGGGGCGCCGTTAGTTCATAGGTAGCCATTACAGTTCGACCTCCTCGTGCCTGGAAGAATGGCACTGAATATTGACGGCCAGAGGAAGGCTCGCAATATGGCAGGGTGAAACGAGCATCTTGAGTCCCAGGGCCGTGGTCTTGCCGCCCAGCCCCATGGGTCCGATGCCCAGCGCGTTGACGAGTCCCAGCAGTTCGGCTTCCTTGGCGGCGAGGTCCGGGTCGGGATTCACGTCGTCGAGTTTGCGCAGCAGGGCTTTTTTGGCGAGTTTTGCCGAGTGCTCGAAGGTGCCGCCGATGCCGATGCCGATGATGATCGGGGGACAGGGGTTGGAGCGCGACTCCGCGACGCGGGTCAGCACGAATTTCTTTATTCCTTCCCATCCTTCGGCCGGCGCCAGCATGGTTACGCGGCTCATGTTTTCCGCGCCGCCGCCTTTGGCCATGAACGCTATGCGCAGCTTGTCGCCGGGCACGACGTCGTAATGGACGACGGCCGGGGTATTGTCACCGGTATTTTTGCGGGTGAAAGGGTCGCACGCCGATTTGCGCAGATACCCTTCCCGGTAGCCTTGGCGGACGCCTTCGTTGATCGCTTCGTTCAGGTCGCCTTCCACGCGCGCGTCCTGTCCGACTTCCACGAAGAAGACCGCCAAACCACAGTCCTGACACAGGGCCAGCCCGGTTTCGGCGGCCAGGTCGATGTTTTCGAGAAGTTGCTTGAAGACCTCTTTGGCGGTGGCCGAGTCTTCCCCGGCGGCACATTCCGCCATGCGCCGTTTCACGTCATCCGGCTGGTTGCGGTTTGCGCGGATGCACATGTCGCGTACGGCTTTCGTTATGTCTTTTGCGGATACTGTTCTCATAATCTGCCTTTCTCCCTGCCTCCTCCGGGGCCTTGCTTCAGGCCGGCGGAAGCGGCATGCGCCGGGCCGTTGCCCGGCTCGGTAAGGGGCCTGCGGCGGGCGCTCCGGAGATGCCCGCCGCAAACCGCGTGTTCAGGAAAGCGCCAAGGGCATGTAGAACATGCTCACCGCGGCGTAGACCGCAAAATACACCAGCCCGAAGATGGTTCCGAGAATCCAGAAATCCTTTTGGGTAATGTATCCGCAGTTGTAATAAATGGGGCTGGGGCCGGTGCCGTAGGGGGTGATGATGCCCATGATGCCGAGGCTGCCGGCCAGCAGCATGCCGAGGAAACGCATGTCCATGCCCGGCACGGCCACGGCCGTCGCCAGCAGGATGGGCAGCATGGCGGTCGTGTGCGCCGTCAGGCTGGCGAAGAAATAGTGGGAGAAGAAAAATACCACCAGCAGGCCGAAAACAATGAAGGCCATGCTGTGCCCCGCGAGGTAGCCGGCGCTCACGTCGGCGAACCACTTAAGGAAGCCGACCCGCCCGAGGCCGCTTGCCATGGCCACCAGGGTGGCGAACCAAGCCAGGGTGTTCCAGGCGCCCTTGTTGGAGATGACGTCGTCCCAGCTTACCACGCTGAAGATGAGCATGAGGCAGAGGACGGCGATGGCCACCAGTGTGGCGTTCATCAGCTTGGCCCCGAAAATCCACATGCAGAGGGCCAGCAGGGCCAGCAGGGCCATGGTGATTTCCTTGCGGGTCAGCGGGCCCAGTTTGGTGAGTTCGCCGGAAGCCCATGCGGGCGTGTCCGGGAAGACTTTCTGCGTGGGGGGATACACGATGTAGGCCAGCAAGGGGGTGAGAATGAAGAGTATCGCGCCGGCCGGCAACATGGATATGAACCAGTCCATCCAGGTTATTTCAATGCCGGGCGCGGCCTTGCCTATCAGGGACATGGCCAGCAGGTTGGGGGCCAAGCCGGTGTAGAACAGCGAACTGGTGACCGTTGTGGTCGCCAGGCAGGTCCACATCAGATACCCGCCGATAAGGCGCGGCTGGGAATCGGGCAGCGAGTTGTACATGGGCGGGATGTTTTTTACCACCGGGTAAATCGTGCCGCCGCTGCGCGCCGTATTCGAGGGAATGAAGGGCGCCAGCACAAGATCGGCCAGGGCGGCGGCGTAGCCGAGACCCAGGGCTTTGCCGCCCAGCAGCTTCATCAGCAGCAGGGCGATTCTTCTGCCCAGACCGGTTTTTTCGTAGCCCATGGCGAACATGTAGGCCACGAAGATGAGCCAGACCGTGCCGTCGGTGAACCCGGAAAGCGCCCATTGCAGGGACGACCCCAGCGTCGCCGCCTTGCCGCCGGCCTGCGGCACCAACTGAAGCCCGGCTGCCGCGGTAATGCCGATAAAGCCGACGGCGGCGCCCGGCAGAGGCTCAAGAATGAGGGCCAGGACGACGCCCAGGAAGATAGCCAGATAGCGCATGGCGTCCACGCTCAGACCTTCGGGCGGCGGTATGAAAAAGACGATTGCGGTGACAATCAACGGCAAAATGGCTTTCATTTGTTTGTTCATGGATATGCTCCGTTGCTTTGTGGACTGTCGGCCCGGATGGGCCGGGCAAAACGTTGGAAATCTCCGGGGAGTGTCGTCGGCCGGTTATGCCGGCGCGCCTGTCGGCCGCGCCCGCACGGTATTGAACCGGGGCCGCCTCCGCGCCCCCGCGCTTGGGTTCTCGGGCTGCGGAACAACCTCCAAGCCGCAAGCCGAATGTTTGCGTTATAGCATGCTTCAGGAGTGCAGGCAAGAGACCGGAAAAGTTGCGACACTTTTTTATCGATGCTGATGCTGTCGAAAACGGCTGTGTGAAAAAAACAGCATGCATGCCGCTCATGCCGTTTTCTTTTCGTTTCGGCCGCGGCGGGAGCGCGCTCCCGCCGTTCGGCGCGTTGCCGCGCGCAGGTCGCGCCCGCCGCGCGCAGGTCGCGGACGCCCTCCAGGCCCGCCCGGCCGTTTTGCGGCGACCGGGGGAAAAAGTTTAGACAAAGTCAAGAGAAAGCGACGGCCGCGGCACTGTTTTTGCTAGGAGGGGGGGTATACGGGGATAGGGAAAAAAATGCAGGCAAGGAGTTTTTGTGGACCTCTCGACGACATACCCGCAGGCGCTGCAGACATCGGCCCCCGAAACGCCGCCCGGCGAGGCGGCCGGGACGGCGGACGGAGACTGGGATTTCCCGGCCTTCAGCGAACAACAGGCGGAACTGGACGGTATTCTGGCCGGGCTGAAACAATCGTTGGCGATTCTGGACCGTTGCGATATCCCTTCCGCCTCGGGAGCAGGCGAGCCGGGCGCGCGCGTCACGGCCGTGCTTTCCGAGAGCATCGTGCGCATGCAGGACGATTTTTTGCGGGAACTTTGCGCGGGCCTGAAAGAACGCGGCGTCGACCCTTCCTCCAAGCTTACCCTGCGCCTGGACGAAGATGCGCGGCTTGAGGCGGTCGGCGACGGGCAGGCGGGCGCGGCGGCGGAAGACGTCCTCGCCTATCGTCCGGAACTGACGGCCCTGTTTACGGAAACGGCCGTGCGCGCCGCGCTGCTGCGCGGACTGCACGACCTGTGCAACGCCGTCCGCCACGAGCGCGCCGAGGACATCTATGCCGCCCTCAACGCGGGCGCCGGCGCATCATGCTACCAGGTCAGCATCAAAGGCGACATGAGTCACTTCTACTTCGCGCGTTAGCCGCGGATGCCCTGCGGCCGCAGGGCATCCGCGGACGAGAGCGCGGCTATTGTTTTTTGAGCCAAGGCATCATGGCGCGCAGTTCCGCGCCGACTTTTTCGATGGGATGTTCCGCCTGCAGGCGGCGCATGGCCTTGAAGGAAGCCATGCCGGCCCTGTTTTCCAGGATGAAGTTCCTGGCGAAGACGCCCTCCTGAATGTCCTTCAGGATGGCTTTCATTGTTTTTTTGGTGTCCTGGTTGATAACGCGCGGCCCGGACACGTAATCGCCGTATTCGGCGGTATCGCTGATGGAATAGCGCATGCGCGCAAGCCCGCCTTCATAGATCAGGTCCACAATCAGCTTGACCTCGTGCAGGCACTCGAAATAGGCCATTTCCGGAGGATACCCGGCCTCCGTCAGGGTTTCGAAACCGGCCTTGATCAGCGCCGCAAGCCCCCCGCACAGCACGGCCTGTTCGCCGAACAGGTCGGTTTCCGTTTCGTCGCGGAACGTGCTCTCAATGAC
>JAITEY010000114.1 GCA_031281815.1 Desulfovibrio sp.
GAGGGTTTTGAGAAAAGCGGTAAACAGGCAATACAATTTTCAAACTTTCTACGAATGTTGATAAGGAGTGAGATTATGTTGGAAAACGGGAATTCCTCGGCAGAGGTAGAGATAACCCAGGGCCGGGGGCACGAACTTGACACAACGCAAGGAGCATTGGACCAAGGCGGCAAGAAAAAGAAAGCACCTACGCCTCGTCTTCCGCGCCGGTTTGCGGTCTACGACCCCGAAGAAGCGCATCGCGGGCACGTTGCCGTGAAGAAAAGATGGCTTTACATGCCGAAAAGTACCGCCGCTATGAACGAACTTGAACACGCCAAATATGTCAGTGTGGGGTATGACGCCAAAAATTCTGAATTAGGATTTGTCTTTTTTGATGAAAAACCGACGAACCCCAGTATCAAGGTAATGAAAATAAAATATCTCAACACCAATTTGGGGACTGACGTATCAAAATCCGATAGGAATAAATATAAGTATTCCGTCTCATTAGACGGAATAATCAGACAGCATAACCTCAAATTCCGCCGTGGCACTACTGTGTTGAGATTAGTAAAGGGTAACGACACATATTCGTTTTTTACCGTTGATATAACAGACCCCATAAGGGTCGTGTTTTCACCGCCAAAAGAAGAGAAAGCGGCGCGATATTCGGCGATCATCGCTGAGTACGAGCAAAAAATACGCGAACGCGACGAGGCAATAGCTAAATTGGCCGCAATGAATAATGCCAAATACGCTCCACGAATAGAGAAGCTCGAAAAAGCGAAACAATTTTGGCAGAAGCGGTTAGAAAATACAGAAGGAAGGAAAAGCCGAGTTGATACAATGTTGGCGAAGAAAGCCGAGAAGCAGGCAATGAAAGAGAAAGCGGGGCCGGTAAAAAAGTTGGCCGGCGTCATAGTCCCGGCATTGCCTTTGCCCGCATCAGGTGAGAGCATACAGGTTCCCTGACGCCAGACGCCCCGCAACGCGAAGTTGACCGGTTTCACCTTTTTATAAGCGCGAAAGTCCCGGCCTGAAGTTCGGGGCCTCCGCGCATATATAAAGGTGACGCCTCTGCCGGGGCTTCTGGCGCAGGCCGCGGAACAAGCCCACGCCTAGCCGGAAAGCTCGACTCCTTGCTCCATTCAACGGCGGACACTGTTAAACGCCGCCGTTCCACCCGACAGCACTCTTCCCGCCTTGAGATACAGCGAAGTTGTACCGATGGACTCGTGCCCCGCCACAGCTTGAATTTCATCCAGCGGGACATGCAGCTCACATAAATGGGTCATGCAAGTGTGGCGCAGGTCGTGCGGCGACAATTTTCTCAGGCCGGCTTTCCGGTAGCTGCATCAGCTAAAGGGTGATTTGCAGGAGCATTGGTCCGTCAGGGTATCGGGCAACTGGCGGTTGACATTTTGTTTTGAAGACGGAGACGCCTACGTTGTGAATTATTTGGATTATCATTGAGGAGTGAGTTCGCATGTTTGATCTAACGAAAATGTCCCGCCGCCCTTCGCATCCTGGCGCAATTATCCGCGGATTATATATGGAGCCGTTGAACCTTACAGTGACTGCGTTGGCTGAACATTTGGGCATTTCCCGTAAGACACTCTCCAAGGTGGTCAACGAACGCGGAAGGGTGACGCCCGAAATGGCGCAACGTCTCGGCAAAGCATTTGACACCGGCGCAGAACTCTGGCTGAATATTCAGAAATCCCGTGACTTGTGGGATGCCGCACATACGCCGGGAGACTGGCAGAATGTGACTCCACTGCCGGGGCTTCAGGCGCAGGCCACGGAACAAGTCCACGCCTAGCCGGAAAGCTCGACTCCTTGCTCCATTCAACGGCGGACACCGTTAAACGCCGCCGTTCCACCCGACAGCACTCTTCCCGCCTTGAGATACAGCGAAGTCGTACCGATGGATTCATGCCCCGCCACAGCTTGAATTTCGTCCAGCGGGACATGCAGCTCACACAAATGGGTCATGCAGGTGTGACGCAGGTCGTGCGGTGACAATTTTCTCAGGCCGGCTTTACGGTAAAGAGATGTCAGCCACGCATTCAGCGCATGTCGCTTGATGGGACGCGCCGGATCGTAGCTATGACCGAAGAGCGGCTGGTCCAGAACTTTCTCTTCCGGTTCCTCGTCGATCTCCAACTGAAACCGCTCTTTGCGATATAAGAGCATGTACTCTACCCCCTCATCCGGCAGCAGGACGGTTCTCGTTTTTCGTCCCTTCCCCCGGATACTCACGACCCACTGGCCCTTCCGCTTCACAAGGGCCCGCCATCGCAACGCGCAGGCTTCAGATGCGCGAAGTCCCAAACGCGATAAAAAATAAAATAGTGTGAGGTTTCGCAAGTTCCCGGCTTGCCTCAGATATGCAAGGGCGCGGTCGACCTCCGCGAACGACAGGCTGCGCATGACTATTGATGCCACACTTTCGCTTTGGGCCGCTTTCGGAGCCTTAACGACAAGGGCGGGATTGACCGGGCACAGTCCGTAACCGAGCAGCCGGCGGTAGAATGCCCGGATTCCGCCTATTGCCGCGCGTACGGAAGCTCTTGCCCTCCCCGACGCATGCAGAT
>JAITEY010000218.1 GCA_031281815.1 Desulfovibrio sp.
TTGCGGGGTGCGGCTGAGCACCTCGGCACTCAGAGGAATCATGGATAGCTGTGTCGGTGTCATGCCGTTTCACCTAGCAGAAAATTTAGAGATTGTCTAGACCCCCGTGAGCGGTTACCAATTGGAAATTTGTGGCTGTATACACCCTTATGCGGTTTATGCAAACAAGAATTTTTACGAATAAAGACGTAAGGTTTCAAACAACTTGGAGGGGAGTGTCCCTCCGGGAAGGGGAGGAAGGCGCGGACCGGATCGGCGCATACCGGCAAGCCGCAAAACATACCCCTTGCCGACGCGCAACGCATGGCTGACGCCTTTAGTTCATGTCGAAAGACTCAAAAGAAGGGAATACCTGTTGATGACGGCAACGGGCGTCTGTCACGCGCCATAGCCGGCATGGCTCCGGCTCAGGATGAAAATACCGGCAGACGGTACTATATATAGCCTTTCCGCTCAAATAATGAAGGAGCGCAACGCCTATTATGCCATGCTTGAAAAAACGCAGGGGGGAGATGGAGACTGTACGGAATGGCTGTTATGGTTCATCGGCTGTTTTGATCATGCGCTGTCCGCCGCCGAAAGTCTACTGTCCGCATTGACCGTCCGAGTTCCTTTATCAGTGCATAAATGAGAACAGCGTTCTGTCATTTCCTTACTACCGTGCCGTGATCTTCCAGAATAAGCGCATACCGCTCCAACGGTTCATGAATTGCCCTGGACGCACATGCTCAGTTCCTTGTTCATCAGGGACTCCTGCTCAGGCGACTCTCGCCTATTTCGGTGTCCAAGAAAACCCTATACCAATCAACTCCGGCAATCGTATCGATAAGCGCGTCGACATTGCTGACATATTTTGAGTAAAAACAGCGAATTACATAAAGCGTGTCTTTATATTGTAATTTTTTCCATCCTGGAAATAATTTTGCATATACTGATGTAACATACGACACTTCCGAAGCTTCCGACAGCGCGCTTATACCGTCCAGTGAAGTATCAAAGACAGCATTCAAAAATTGCCTATGCTTATTTATCGTGGATACTGTCCTTCTTACTTATTTTCATTGAAATCAGTAATATATCTGAAATATGATATCGGAGAGAAAATCCATGCCGGTGCGATACATCGCTGCATACAATATGTATACAATATTTTTATACGATGATTATGATACTAAAACAAAAATCTTATCAAGAACCTTTCTCAGATCAACATCTTGTGCTGTTTATCTGGTTATTTCGAATTGCGCAAGTGAAAATTCGACAAGAGCAAAAAGTAACGCCTCCTGATGACGGTGAAAGTGCGGCTTTTATTCAACAGCTGAAATTGTTGTCTTTTCCTTTACGCTTCGTAACAACTTGAATTTTTATGGTGTCGGCAAAGGTAAGCGCGACGCAATCAGTTATTGACTTTACCAATAGTATAGCGTAGATATAAATTTCCTCTATGGATGGGTGTCGTTATGTGATTTCTAAGGAGCGGGTATGAAAAAAGCTCGTCGGGTTATCGTTGCTGTCGCTGCTGTGTTGCTGTTTGCTCAGGCCGAGCTTGCGGCCCGGAAGCCCGACGCGGCGACGGCTGTGGACTCACGTCGGGAACAGAGCGCGCCCGGCAAGGGTTGGCCCAATCATCTGCGGTTTTTGACCGGCCCCAACGGCGGGCAGTGGTTTATGATGGGCGACCCGATTGCCGGGGTGCTCGGTCGCCATGTGCTCCCCACAACCAGCCGCATGGGCGGCGGAATGACCAATATCGCCGGTCTTAACGCCAAGCGCGGTGACATCGGGTTTTCCCTGACCTGTTTTTTGGGAGCGGCTCAATCCGGGGAAAAGGAGTACCGGGAGATCGTCACGGACAACGCGGTGTTGCTGGCGACCGTATACCCGCAGGTGCTGTATTTTTTGCTGCGCAAGGATTTCGCGGACAAACACGGCATTGACAGCGTGGAAACGCTGCTGCGGAAAAACATACCCGTGCGTTTCGCCTCGCTCAAACCCGGCACGGCCTCGGAATTTATTATCAATCTGCTTTTGAAATACGGGTACGACACCAGCTTTGCCGAGCTGCGCGAACAGGGCTGGACACTGGCGTTCAACAATTATGCGGAAACCGCGGACAATTTCGTGGCCGGCGACATTGACTGCTTCGCCTATACCGCAGGCACCGCGGTGCCTCTTATTCTGACCATGGAACAGCATACCGGGGTCGTGGTGCTGCCTGTCGACCAGAAGGTGCTCGACCTGTTGCAGCAAAAATTCAAGACACACACCTTTACGATCGATCCCGGCGTATACAAAAGCGTGCCGAACCCCGTGAAAACGCTTGGAGACTATACCTGTCTGCTTATTCGTAAAGATTTGCCGGACGATCTTGTTTTCGCGGTGGCCAAAGCATTGTGGGAAAACAAAAAAGCCATCGCGGACGTTGTCGTTGATTTCAACGCCCTGTCCCCCGACACCGCCCTGCCGCAGGGGCTGCCCGCTCATCCGGGCGCGCAGGCTTTCTGGCACAATCTCGCGAAGAACCAGCCGTGACAACGGCAGACGTATCCGCATCTTTTACAAAAGAGCCGGGGCTGCGGCGCGGAGGTTTCGGCATGCGCAGTCTCCGCGCAAAGCTTATCGCGCCCTTTGTCTTGGGAACGCTCATTCTGACCGTGACCTTGGCCGGTTATACGTATCTCTCCGCGCGGCAGGCGGTGCAAGACGCCATGCTGCTGATCTCGGAAGCCAAGACGAACCATGCGGTCAGCTCCATGAGTCTCTTGTTCAAATCCATGTCCACAGCACTGCAGAACATGGTGGCTGATCCCCACGTGATGGACCTGTTCCAGGCGCAACCGGGCGAAAATCCGAATTCCGACCAACATGAAGTCACGACCGAATGGCTGGAAATCATTATCCAGGGGAACGAATTTTACCGCGACATACTCGTGGTGGACAGAAACGGCTTGTGCATCGCTTCCAGCAACCTCGGACATGTGGGGAATTCATACGCTGACAAACCTTATGTTCGCGATGCGCTGAACGGCAGATTCAATTTCGGTGAAGCGAGCGTGGGCCGGGTTACAAGAAAATTCAGCGTGACCGGCGCGGGTCCTGTGGATACGGGGGACGGCACCGCCGGCGCGCTGGTCATTGTCAACGACTTTCCGAAAATCGTGGATTACGATGCCCATACGACCCATGACGCCCAGACGGTCTTCACCGCCATGCTCACCCCGGAGGGCGAGTTCATGGCCCATAAGGAGCGGGAATTTCTGGGCAAGACCACGAACGAATATCAGGACCTGTACGCCGACCTTTCCACCGTCGGCGAAAGCGGCGGAACTGTGGAATATACACTGCGCGGCGAAACCTATATCGGTTACGCCAAGGTGGAAAGCACCGATAAATGGCTGGTGGTGACAAGCGGGATTAAAAACGAGGTGTTCGCTTCCGCCTACAGGCAGGGTATGATGGTGCTCATCATCAGCTTTGTCTTTCTGTGCGCCACGGTGTTTGTCGTGGTGCGTTTCGCCAACGGCATCCTCAGTTCGCTGTTTGAGCTTGTCGGGTATGCCGAAAACGTCGCCGCGGGCGACTTTGACAGGCAACTTCCTCCGTCGGACCGCACGGATGAATTGGGTATTCTCCACAATTCGCTGCAAAGTCTGGTGCTTTCGCTGCAGTCCATGCTGCTGAAAACGCAGGAGGCAGGCAGGATGAAAGACGCGTTCCTGGCCAACATGAGCCACGAGATCAGAACGCCCCTGAACGCCGTCAGCGGCATGACCCACCTGTTGCTGCGTGACGGCAACCTGACCGAGAAGCAGCGTGACTACCTGGACAAAATCCAGGTTGCCGCGGGTTCCCTTTTGGGACTGATCAACGACATCCTTGACCTGTCCAAGGTGGAGGCGGGCATGCTGACTGTGGACAGTGTCCCCTTCAACTTGCGGGAGAACTGCAAAAATATTTTGACCATCCATCAGGAAACAGCAAAAAGCAAAGGCTTGGCCTTGAGCTTGGAATATGACGCCGGCGCTCCGCAGCGCTTTATCGGCGACCCGTTGCGCATCGGGCAGGTACTGAACAACCTGCTCGGCAACGCGCTGAAGTTCACCGCCCGGGGCGGCGTGACCCTGCGTTGCGCACCGGACCGGACCGCGGAAACGGGCGACGGCTGGGCGGTCATGCGCTGCGACGTGACGGACACCGGCATCGGCATAGAAAACGACGCCCTGGGTATTTTGTTCCAGCCCTTTACCCAAGCGGATTCCTCCGTTACCCGCAAATTCGGCGGCACGGGGCTGGGCTTGACCATCAGCCAAAAGCTGGTGTCCCTGATGGGCGGCGCCGTCACTGTAACCAGCCGGCCGGGAGAGGGTTCTACTTTCAGTTTCAGCTTGCGGCTGCAACTGGATACCCGCATGCCCGACAATGCGGATTCGGGAACGAATACAGAGCGGACCATCGAGAACCTAGGCCTGAAGGGTAAACGTATTTTGGTGGCTGAAGACAACGAGATCAACCAGATGATCGTGCAGGAATTGCTGGCTCCCTGCGGCGCGGAAATCGTGCCGGTCGACAACGGTCTGGAGGCCGCCAAGGCTGTGAGCGAGCAGCATTTCGATCTGGTTTTGATGGATATGCAGATGCCTGTAATGGATGGACTGGAAGCCACCCGCGTCATCCGGTCGCTTAATGTTGCCGGCGACCTGCCCATTGTCGCGGTCACGGCCAACGCCATGAACGAGGACAAGGAAAAAGGCTTCGCCTGCGGCATGAACGATTACTTGACCAAACCCGTGGAACCGGAGGATTTACTGAGAATACTGCGCATCTGGCTGGTTGAAAGGTAGTGCTGCTCATTTCGTCGCTTCCGACGCGTAAGCATCATACATGTGTCGGCGCGTCTTATTATGACGGAGACAAAACAGGTAAGAAAGTTCCCATTAACAGCCCTTTGGATACACATATCTCAAAAAAAACCTTGACTCGCGAGGCGGGTCCATACATGAGCGTTTTGTAAAAGCGTCGTGCTGACGCCCACGGGATACAACAGCCGGAATCGCGATTCGGCAACCCGAACACCTCCCGCACGGCGGCCGCTGCATACGGAAGGTGCTTGAGTGGTGAGGCTTCATCAACAGCGCCGGCTTTTTCCGCTGCACATCACATGTACAACGGGAACACGGCGGCGCATTGCGCGGGCCGGGTCGAGAATATCCACATCCTGCCGCTGCGCGCATGGCGGCTCCGGACTCCTTTTCCGACTTGGCCGAGCATAGTATACACCTATTTGCGATAATGTCAAGAGAAAATGCAATAAATAATTGCAATATGATATATTCCTGGTAGAGAAGGCGCACCGCGGGCTGTTTTCCCGTCATCCGTTTGCCTTGCGCGATTGTGGACATTCGGCCTTGATTTTGCAATACTGCATGCCAATCCGCCGGGCGGCGGAAGCGCCGCCCGGCGGGTCATTGTGCAACCCGGAGGCAACGCCGGCGTCATATCGAGGTTCCGCTCCGAACCCCGCCGGGAGATTTTTTTTTTTTGCGGAGAGGGAGAAGGCACGCCCCCCGGAAGACGCCGGCGCTTCCCAACGAAGGAGATTTCCATGAAGAAAGTGTTCGGCGGCCTGTTGCTTCTTCTGCTTCTGGTTCCCTGTGGAGCCGGGGCTGCCCCGGCTGCGGGGGAACTCAGCGGGACTCTGGCCAAGATCAAAAAGGACGGCGTGATTATCGTCGGGCACCGGGAATCCTCTGTGCCCTTTTCCTATTACGACAGCGCGCAGAATGTCGTCGGCTATGCCCAGGATTATTCCCGACTGATTGTTGAGGCGGTGAAAAAGAAGCTGGGCCTGGACGACCTGACGGTCAAGCTGGTGCCCGTCACCTCGCAGAACCGCATCCCGCTTCTCATGAACGGAACGTATGATTTTGAATGCGGTTCCACCACCAACAACGTTGAGCGCCAAAATCAGGTGGCCTTTTCCAACACCTTTTTCATCGTCGGCACCCAGCTTCTGGTGCACAACGATTCGCCCATCAAGGACTTTCCCGATCTCAAGGGCCGCAGGGTGGCGGTCACGGCCGGCACCACCTCGGAAAAGCAGCTCTTTTTCATGAACGACCGGGACAAGATGGATGTGCAGATTATCAGTACCCCTACTTTCGGCGATTCCTTCAGAGCCCTGGAGTCAGGGCGGGCCGAGGCCTTCTTTCTGGATGACGTGCTTCTGGCGGGAGAGCGCTCGCGGGCCAAAAATCCTTCCGACTGGGTCATCGTGGGCACTCCCCAGAGCTATGAAGCCTATGGGTGCATGATGCGCAAGGAAGACCCGGAGTTCAAGGCCCTGGTAGATGAAACCGTCGCCCAAGCCCAGCTTTCCGGCGCGGCGGAAAAAGGCTATGAGAAATGGTTCAAACAACCCATTCCGCCCAGAAACGCGGTCATGGATTTTGACCTTTCCGACGCCATGAAGGAACTGTTCAAGACTCCCAACGACAAGGCTTTCCAGTAACGGCGGTCGTTTTCGGCGGCCGGAAACGACCGCCTGTCCTTTTTTCTGCTGCGGCGCTCCCCGAGGGGAAGCGCCGCAGCGGGCGGTGCGTACATGCATTGGGGAATATTTTTCGAGGAGGCCCCCTTCGGCGGGGTGCAGTATTATCAATGGCTCCTGCACGGCTTTGCCGTGACGGTGGAATTGTCCGTCTGCTCCTGGGTGGT
>JAITEY010000223.1 GCA_031281815.1 Desulfovibrio sp.
GTTTTGCTGTTTCACTTGATGACGCCGGCACACGCACAACCGGCGTTGCACGTTGTGATCAACCCCGCGTTCTGGATTTGCAGGCGCGAAGCGCCAAACGCCTGGAAAGTGTTCCCCCCCGCGATCATGGATGAAGTTTTGGCCAAGCTCGCGCCCATATTTATGTAGGGCGATATTTCCGGAGGGCGTGCCGGTACAGGCGGGGAGAAAAGTTTGCTCCGTTGTCTGTGCCGTTACGAGCGCTTGTCTTTGCTCAATCCTGCCCATAGGCCGATACCTGCAATCACCGCGCAACCGAAAGCGAAAGTCAGCCAGATATTCATTTTTTTGCCTCCCAAGCAGAGAACACCGCTCCTGCCGTAAAACAGGCTACGCCTATATACACGCCGACGCTTTTGCCCTGATAAAGGCCAACCAACATGCTGCCGACAGCAAGCTTGTCCAGGACTCCGGCGGCATATTTCAAAACAGCCTTTTTCATCCATATTTCCAACGCAAGGATAACCATTTTTCCGGCTGCTGGCAATCTCGGCGAGCAGAACTGTCGCGAGCAGAACGGGTCTGCCGGGAGAGCCTGCTTTCAGTGCCGGATACAGGCAGAAGGGCGTTCTCTATGTGCCTGTATCCAGGGTGGTCGGCTGACAGTAATCGCACAGAGCCTCATACACCCTGCGGCAGTTGTTTTGGTCGCGGAAGGCGAAAAAAGCCTCCGCCCGCTCCCGGTACACGGCATCCATGCGGCAGCCTTCTTCCATGCAGGCCGTCGCCCGCGCACACAATGCGTCCATCGTCGTGAGTACGGGACCGAAGCCGTCCCGTTCATAGTCAAAATACCCCTTGGTATAGCTGTGGTCCTGCGTAAAGAAGGTTTCCCGGTCGAACTGGAAGTAGAGTACCGAACGCTGCAGCAAGGCCACTTCCATGGCTATTGAAGAATAATCGGTGATGAGCAGCGCCGTGTCGGCCAGGATATCCTGAATGCTGCCGCCGGCGTCCGTCGGGCAGTCCACGCCCGCCAGATCGAAGTCGCACAGTTGCTGCCGAATGTACGGATGCGGAAAAAAGCTGATTTTATAGCCGTTGCACTTCGCGGCATCGTGCAGGGTCGGTGAGCGCAGCACTGCCTGCCAGTTGCGGAAATATTCGCTTTGTGCAAAACGCTTTGAATAAGGAAACCGGCCTGTGCGGGGTATCAGTGTATCCACAAGGTTTTCACGCCATGTGGGCATGATGAGGATAGTGCGCGGCTCCGGCGTGGCTTCAGCCTTGCGCAGCAACTCGTCATGGCGGGGAAAGCCGGTCAGGCGGACCTCTCGTCCAGTGTAAACGTAGCGCGGATCGTCGACAAAAGCACGGTATTCTACATGGGCGGCGGTGATCAGTATGTCGGCGTGCGGATTGCTCAGACCGGGCTGAAAATCCTTAGTGATGCCGTGCTGTAAAAAGCAGAAGCGGTGATGGGCGATAGCAGCATACCGCGCGCGCCACCTCTGCTTGACGATATAGCCCGTACGGTTGGACGAGATGAGCCAGGCGCAGTGCAGCCAAGCAAACGCGTACCACAGGCTGCCGAGGTTGATCAGACGGTAGCCGTCCTGTTTGAGGCGCTCCCAGTCTGGGGAATCCCGACGCAGAGCGAAGAAGATTTTCTGTGCCGGCCGGTTCTGTCGGTCGCGCATGATCCAGCGGTACAAATGTTCGGCATTGTCGTCCGCCTTGAAGTCCCGGTCCGCAAAGAGCCAGCATCCGGCAAAACGGCTGCGGATGAGAGGAAGGCGGGCGAGGAGGGCGACAGCGCCTTGCAAAAGAGGGCGTTTGGGCACGGAGATATATCGACCGTTCACGTTTCCGGCGTCCGCTCCATGCCGAACAAGCGTGCGCAGGCATCTCGCTCGCGCGGCAAGGAGTGATCGGCATAGGCGCCGGCAATCATCCGATCCGCTTCGTAATAATAAAGATGATCAAGGGCGAAGGGCTCCTCCTTGCCTTCCCGCGTGAAGGACATCCCGAAAATGTCCTCCCGGCCGAACGAGATGCAGCAGGATTCCCGCAATGAATGCAGAAACGCCGCAACCTGAAAGCCGGTTGAAAACCAGGCGAAGTCGAACGGCCGGTAGATATCCAGGATGGCGGATCTTGCCGGCGCGACTAGAACGCGCTTGTCCCGCCGTATGGTCTTGACGAGATTTTGGGTCAGGCCTTTGGGAAAGCGAAAGCGTTCGCAGTTGTTTGTGAGCAGCAGGAAGGGAACCTCGGGAAACAGGTCGAACGTGTACGGCTTCATGATGTTGCGGCACCACACGTTTGTCTTTCTGCCGTAATCACTGGCGTATGCCTGACCGACGGCGGCGCTGTTGATGCGAAGGACGATATCGTGTCCGTCGATGCGCCCGCCGTTGCCGGAGCCGGTTTCCTGCGGGCCGTTGCCGACGACGGCAATGCTCTTGCCCCGGATAAAGTTCTCAAATGCCTTTTGTTCGCGCGCCGCAAGCATGTGTTCATACACAAATGCGGCTTCCTCAATAAGGTCGTTGGTAATGCCGTGTTCATGGGCAAGCAGGGCCGCAGGCAGGAAGGAATGGACAGAATCCGGTCCGTGCGCTTTAACATGGCGGCGCAGCAAGGCCAGCGCCTGCGCTTTTTCTCCTCGCAGAAAGAGAAATGTGGCATGCAGCAAGGATAGGTTTTTTCGGAGGGCAATGTCCGCAAAACCTTCCTCCTCCGGCAGGAGAACGTCTTTTTGCGCGTATTCCTCAAACAGCCGCAACAGCAGGTCGTCATCAAAGCCGCGCGAATAGAGAAAACGGATCAA
>JAITEY010000252.1 GCA_031281815.1 Desulfovibrio sp.
AGGCATTGGTCATGGTCGGGTTCCTGCACGTCTATTGTCTGGAAACGCCGCGCCAAGGCCTTGTCTTTTTCAAAGTGCAGGCGCAGGTCTTCGTGGGTGGTCGAGCCTATGCAGCGCAGGTTGCCCGAGGCCAGCGCCGGTTTGAGGATATTGGAGGCGTCGAGGGAACTGCCGCTCACCGCGCCGGCCCCCACGAGATTGTGGATTTCGTCGATGAACAGCAGGGAGTTGGGGATGCGTTCCAGGGCGGCCAGCACGGATTTCAGCCGGCCTTCGAAATCGCCCCGGTATTTGGCCCCGGCCATCATGCCTCCGAGATCCAGCGAGAACAGTTTCGCGCCCTTGAATTCCTCCGGTACCCGGCCGGAGACGATGCGCAGGGCAAGCCCTTCGGCCAGGGCGGTTTTACCCACGCCGGGCTCGCCCGTGAACAGGGGGTTGTTTTTGCGTCTGCGGGCCAGAATGCGTACGGCGCGTTCGATTTCGGCATCGCGGCCGACGAGGGGGTCCAGTTTTCCTCCGGCTGCCAGTTCGGTCAGTTCTGTCGTGTACTTGCGCAACGCTTTGCTGTCCGGTGTTGCCTGCCGTTTCCCCTCGTCCTCGGTTCCGCCGACATCTGAGGAAATATGTTCCAGGATATCCGGCCGGCTGATGCCCTGGTCCAGGATGAAAAAGGCGGCGTAGGAGTCTTCTTCTTCAAGTATGCCGGCCAGCACGTCGCCGATGCCCGCGGTGTTTCTGCCTGCGGAGTGCATGCGGCGCATGGTGCGTTGCATCACTCGTTCCAGGGCAAGGGTCTGGACGATTTCCGCGACGTTTTCTTCGCTTACGGGGGTGACGTGTTCGACGAAAAAGAGGTCCAGCCGGCGGCGCAGGTTGTCCACGTCAACGCCGACCGCGTTCAGGAGGTTCCGGCCGTTTTCTTCGGAGAGGATACCGTAGAGCAGGTGTTCAAGGGTAAAGTATTCATGCCGGCGCACGCGGACTTCTCTGACCGCGAGGGCGAAGGCTCTTTCCAGGTGGAAGTCGAGCATTCAGGCTTCCTCCATACTGCAGCGCAGGGGGAACCCGGCTTTCCCGGCCTTGTGCCGCACCTGGGCGACTTTGGTTTCGGCCATTTCTTCCGTATACACGCCGCAGGAGCATTTGCCTCTTTCGTGCACGGCAAGCATGACTGCCGCGGCTTCTTCGGCGCTTTTGCGGAATATGGAAACCAGCACTTCAATGACGAATTCCATGGTAGTATAGTCATCGTTGTGCAGTATGACATGAAAACGCCGCGGTTCGCGCGTTGTCGTGCCCGTTGCGGCGCCCGACTGCCGCTCTTCGGAAAGACCGCCCATAGTATGACCGTACCCGGCTGCTCATCAATTTCGGGACCGCCCTGCCGCCCGTGCGGTTGGATGCGGATTAAGGGTATGATATAGAGGAATACGGCAAGGTCAAGAGGAAAATGCGCAGGCTGCGCGGGACAGTCGACAAAGGAACATGCGGCGGAAGCCGCAACGGCGTTGACGACCGACCATGCACCGGAAATTGCGGCGCCGTTGACGGGCGCCTGCGTTCCGGGCAGCGCATAAGCCTGCCCTGTCCCCTTCACGTCAGGAAGTTCATGATTCTGCCCTGGTCGGCCAGCAGGGCATTGAGCAGCCGGTCCGACGGGTCGGCGCGGGCGCCGAGGATGGAGCGCGCGGCAGTCAGGTCGTAAATTTTCGCCTGTCGTTCCAAGGCTTCGGCGCTGGTCTTGAAACCGGCGCCCATGGCCTGCCATGAGGAATCCTTGAGTTTCAGAGTCGATTGCATAGTATTCAGTGTAACTAATGTGTCTTGCACTATGTCTGGATTTAAAGTTATATTTGCTTTGATATCTCCTGCATCAGGATACTCGCTGAATTTTATTTTCAAATCGTCAAGCGAAATTTTTTTATCTGTTTTACCGATATGAAGATCTATTTCCGGGACAGAGCCATCCAGCAACTTTATATTATTGTATATTGTATTATCTGTAATATTTAGTAAATTTGCCCTGGCATTGTTATACGTTTTTTGTACATCTGTATTTGTGAGAAAATCAGGATTATTCAAAGCTGTAATCATGGTATCAAGCGACTGTTGCATACTTTGCGTCGCTGTGTGCAGGATGTCGGCGATGCTTTTGCCTTCCATGGCGTTGCGGGCGGCCTGGCGGTACATGCCGGCATCCGCGCGCATGCTGCCGGTCAGGGCTTCGGCCATAATTTCCCGGCCGCTTTTGCGCTTTTGCTCGAACATGTGCTCGATCAGGGAAGTACCGCCGCCCTGTTCGAGCAGTTGCCCGATCAGCGCGTTCTGCACGGCAAGCACGGTTTGCAGAGTAGAGGATAATCCGCTCACGTCGACAACTCCCGGGCGGCTGCATGCGGGTATGACCGCCCGTTGCGCTTGTCGGCGTTTCGAAGAAAAAGTTTAGACCTGAAACGGGAGAGTGCTTTTGCCTTGCCGGACGTTTTCGGATATAAGGTTATCCGCGCAGTCCGCCTGTGGTATATATGCGGGCAGGCGGCAAGGAGGCAAAACGTGTCCGATCCCTACGCGATTCCCAAGCATTTCAATATAGCCGGCCCCTGTGTTCCAAAATATCACTACATGCTGGACGCGATAGAGCGACTTCCTGAAGCAAGAAAACTCGCCGAAAACATGAACTATTTTGTCATTCACGCGGCCAGGCAGTCGGGCAAAACAACACTGTTGCGCGCCTTGACCCGAGAAATCAACGCTGCCGGCAAATTTTACGCACTGTACTGTTCGTTGGAAACAGTGCAAGGCATAGAATCTTTGGAAGACGGCATACGGGCCGTGCTGTTTGCAGTTAAGCGAGCCCTGAACAGGTCGCCCGAAGAAGCCCTGCGCGACAACGGGCCGGCTTCTTTTTCAACTGAAGGACCGTCAATCGCCGTGGGTCAGGCTTTGACGGATGTATGCGCGGCCTTGAAAAAACCGCTCATTATCTTTTTCGACGAGGCGGATTGCCTCTCCGG
>JAITEY010000006.1 GCA_031281815.1 Desulfovibrio sp.
CCCCCGGCTTCAGCCGCCATGGCGGGGGGGGGGGGGCACGTGCTTCCTCCGATTGCCGTGTTCGGCACGGCGGGTCATTGACGCGCGGCGGGCAATGGCATATGTACAGAAGATAGCGGCGCGGGAACCTCCCCGCTGACTGTGACGGGGTTTTGTCGGGATTCGGCAAAAACAGCTTCCGGGCACAGCCTGTGATAATTTCTTTTTAGGATTCACTACGTGAGCAATATCACAGCGGTTGCCGCCTCGGGCGCGGCACGGGCAGGCGACGCATCCGCACTCAAAACTCCCGTTGCGTACTCCGATTCGATTGATGTCCATGATGTGATAGGCGCGGACAAAGTGTACTCCGCCGCCTCACTGGCCGTGCTCTTGGGCGTGGCTCCCGAAGCGCCCGGCCGAGAAAGCCTTCCGGCATGGCGTCCGGTCATTGAACTGTTCGGGTCGGATATATTTGAGGCGGCAACCGTACAAAAAATCGGTCGGGGCT
Organism: Desulfovibrio sp.; assembly: GCA_031281815.1. GTDB lineage: Bacteria > Desulfobacterota > Desulfovibrionia > Desulfovibrionales > Desulfovibrionaceae > Frigididesulfovibrio. The sequence goes on from JAITEY010000006.1 coordinate 491, forward strand.
ATTTTCGCGGCATTTCCGGTGAAGTATCGGCCCCCCCGCTTCCGGAAAAAAGGGCGGATGCCCCGACGCCTGCCGTCGACGCCGTTGCCGGCGGGAAAGGCCGCGGCACTGAAGCGCCTGTCTCCGCCGCGTCCGCAGCCCCGCCGGGAGCCGGACGGCAGAACGAAGCCGTCCGTGCGGCGGACGCCGCGCCGGGCAAACCCGACGCTGCCGCAAAAGCGCCGACCGTCCCGCCGGCCGGCGGACAGAAAGGAACAGCCCGCGCGGCAGACGCTGCCCCGGACAAAAAGAGCGCCGGCGCGAAAGCATCCGCTGCCGTTGCCGTCGGGGGAGGCAGACAGGACGACCCGGCGCTGGCCGCCATGGAAGAGCCGCCCCCTCCTCCGCGCCCGCGTACGCCGGAATCCACCGACCCCAAAACGCTGGACCCCAACGCCGACGACCGTCTGGCGGCCGGCCTGCGCGCTCCCGACGCCGCCGACAACCTGAGCGCCGGGTCCTCCGTGCCCGATCCCGCCGACGTGGATTACGACCCGCCTCTCATCCAGTGCCTGGCAGGACTGTTCAAACTTTTCGGCAAACCCGTTTCCACCCGCCTGCTCATAGCAGGGTTGCCGAAAACTTCCGGCCCTCTGCACCCTTCCGCAGCCCTGCGCGCGGCAAGGTCCGCGGGCATGCAGGCCAAGACGGTCTACAGGCCGAACCTGTCCTCCATTTCCAACCTCACCCTGCCCTGCATCCTGCTGCTGCGCGGCGACAAAGCCTGCATACTCAAGTCGCTGGAAGAAAAAACGGCCGAGGTGCTTTTCCCGGAAAACAGCATGGAACCGCGCAGCATAGCGCGCGACGCCCTGGAAGACGAATACCTGGGTTACGCAGTATTCGCCAAGCCGGAGCCGAAACTGGACAAACGGGCCAGCAACATCAAACTGCTGGACGACAAGCGCTGGTTCTGGGGAACCCTCTTCCACTTCCTGCCCATTTACAAACATGTCTTCGGGGCGAGCATTCTGGTGAACCTGCTGGCCATCTGCGGCCCGCTGTTTTTCATGAACGTCTACGACCGCGTCGTGCCCAACCATGCCGTGGACACGCTGTGGATGCTGGCGCTGGGCATAATCATCGCTTATGTGTTCGATTTTCTGCTCCGCAACCTGCGCAGCTATTTCGTGGACGTAGCCGGACGCAACGCGGATATCGTCCTGGCCAGCAAACTCATGCAGCACCTGCTGGCCATGCGTCTGGACGTGAAACCCGACTCCACGGGCTCTCTGGCCAACAATCTGCGCGAATTCGAATCCCTGCGCGATTTTTTCGGCTCGACCACGCTCATGGCGCTGGTCGATCTGCCCTTTCTGATTTTTTTCATTGTGCTGGTGATGGTCATAGGCGGCCCTATCGCAATCATTCCCGTAACCGCCGTGCCCATCGTGGTCTGCGCGGGCGTTTTCATGCAGTTCCCCCTGCAGCAGGTGACGGAAAAAGGCTTTAAGGAGAACATGCAGAAGAACGCGCTGCTGGTGGAAATCATCAACGGCCTGGAGACCATCAAAACCACCATGGCCGAAGGGCGCATCCAGCACGCCTGGGAACGGGTAGTGGGCATGAGCGCGTCTTCCAACAATCACACCAAGCGCATGTCCAACCTCTCCGTGACCCTGACCATCATCATCACCCAGTTGGTGAGCGTCCTCGTCATCATTTGGGGAGTCTACCGCATACAGGACGGCTCGCTGAGCATGGGTGGGCTTATCGCCTGCAACATGCTGGCCGGACGCGCCATGGCCCCGCTTTCCCAGGTGGCCTCCATGCTGACCAGACTGCAACAGAGCCGGATGGCCCTGAAATCCCTAGATCTGCTCATGAACCTGGAAACCGAGCAGCCTGAAGCCGGCCAGTATGTGGACTTCGGCTACCTTGAGCATTCACTGACCCTGGAGGACATAAGCTTTAAGTACCCCGGCACGGAGCGTTTCGCGCTGGAAAAGGTGAACATTTACATCAAGCCGGGCGAAAAAGTAGGCATCATAGGGCGCATGGGTTCGGGAAAAAGCACGCTGGGGCGCATGTGCGTCGGCCTCTATAAACCTACCGAGGGCGCGGTGAAACTCGGCGGCGTGGACATCCGGCAGCTCGACATGGTGGATCTGCGGTCGCGCATAGGGTATGTGGGACAGGACAACTATCTGTTTTACGGCACCGTGGGCGAAAACATCTCCTTCGGCGTGGTCAACGCCGACGACCGCATGGTGCTGCGCGCCGCAAACATTGCCGGAGTCACGGACTTCGTGCGCGCCCATCCGGCCGGTTTCGGCATGCCGGTGGGCGAACGCGGCATGAGCCTTTCCGGCGGACAGCGCCAGTCCGTCGCCATCGCCAGAGCTTTGCTCCAGGATCCGGACATCCTGATTCTGGACGAACCCTCGAGCAACATGGACAATTCCTCCGAACTGGCCATGAAACAGCGCTTGGCCGCTGGCCTCGGGAACAAGACGCTGGTGCTGATTACCCACCGCCTGAGCATGCTTGACCTGACGGAACGTCTGGTGGTCATGGACAGCGGTCGCATTGTGGCGGACGGTCCCAAAAACGCCGTACTCAACGCCCTGCGCAACGAACAACTCAGGGGAGGCGCCGCGCCGAGGCCGCAGCCGGGCAGACAGCAAGCCGGCTCGCCCGTCGGGCAGCCGCAGACGGAGAAAAGTCCGCCCGGCCGCCCGGCAGGCCCGCCCCGGACGCAATGGGCACAGGCATAAAGCAATTCCGTACCTGCGGCATGACGCGGCCCGTCCGCAACCGACCCCCGCCGCAACGCACAGGTGACTCGTATGGGCTTTTTTCGCAACAGAAAACCCGCTCCGGACCCGCTTGACCTGCAATTCATGTCCGAGGTGGATGCCGCCATGCGTTTCAAGGGCGGCCGCTGGGCCTATGTGCTCTCCTCGGCGCTGTTTTGCGCCTTTTTCGTGATTCTTTTCGTGATAGCCACGACCGACCGCAACGAGGTTACGCGCGGCGAAGGCCAGATCACCCCCTCTCTCGGCGTACAGCCCATCCAGAGCGAACAGGGCGGCATAATTCAGGAAATTTTCGTGTTGGAAGGACAGGAGGTCAAAAAAGGCGACCGTCTGGTGCAGATGTCGAACATTGAAGCCGTGTCCGAATACCAGGACCTGGTAAACAAACAGGCGGAATGCGTCTTATCCCTGAAGCGTCTGGAAGCCGAAGCGGCCGGAACGCCGCTTGTGTATACGGAGGAAGAAACGTCGGGGCATCGGGAAATGGTCGGCGACCAACTGCGCCTGTACGCGGCGCGCAAGGAAAAATTGTTGTCCGGCACCAAGGAACTGGAGGCGGGCATAGAGCAGAAACGCGCGGCCGTGGCCGAAGCAATGTCGCGCAAAAGCCAATACGAACAGAACCTCATTCTGCTCAAGGAACAGGTAGAACGCGTGCGGCCTCTGGTACAGCAAAGGGTTTACTCGGAAGTGGAATACCTGAATCTGCGCCAGCGCGTCATCAGCCAGGAGGGCGACCTGCACTCGTTGGCGGAAACCATTTCCAAGACGCAGAGCGAAGTGCGCGAAGAAGAAGCCCGGCTGGCCAACCGCGATTCCGAATGGCAGGCGACCATAGCCGCTGAGAGCAACACTTACCGCCGGCAGCTCGACAGCATCAATCAGAAACTGGCGGCGGGCAGCCACAAGGTGAATGTTTCCGAACTGCGGGCTCCCATGAACGGCGTGATCCGGCGCATTCTCCTTAAAGAGGAAAACGTCGCCCAACGCGCCCAGACCATCATGGAACTGCTGCCCACGGACGACACGCTGGAAGTGGACGCCCGCTTCAAGCCCGCCGACCGCGGTTACCTGGATGTGGGCATGACGGCCACCGTGCTGGTGGACGCGTACGATTCCACAGTGTACGGCGGTCTGCCGGCCTCGGTCACGCGCATCAGCGCGGACACCATTGAAGACAGCAGAGGCCAAGCCTGGTATGAAGTCCGTCTGCAGACCGAATCCTCACGCCTGCGCTACGGAGACCAGTCTCTGGACATCAAGCCGGGCATGACCGTCAAGGTGGACGTCATCTCCGGCGAAAAGAGCATTTTCGACTACCTTATGAAGCCCATCCTCAAATCACGCCAAAAGGGCACGGCCAGACCGGTCACGGAGGAAAGGGCCGGCGGGCCGGCCTCCCCGACGGAACCTTACGGTCGCGCCGGGCAAAGCCCGGCGACGCCCGCCGGCGCACGCGGGGACAATCCGGCATGAGCGTCTTTGCCGACACCGAGAGCAAGCAACTGCTCGACCTGCAGTACATGCACGACGTCGACGTCGCCATGAACCGGCGCGGCCATCCTTGGGCCTTTACCCTGTCGGCCTCCTGCCTGGTTTTTTTCGCGGTCTTTTTCCTATGGGCGAACAACGCCATGATCGACGACGTGACGCGCGGACAGGGGCAGATCACCCCGGCCCAGGGCACGCAGCCCATCCAGAGCGAGCGCGGCGGCACCATAACGGACATTTTGGTGTCGGAAAACGAACAAGTGGAAAGAAACCAGCCCGTGTTGACCATCTCCAACGTGCAGGCCGTAGCCGGCCTCAATGACCTGAAAACGCGCTACATCGAACTGACCCTGTCCCTCAAGCGTCTGGCGGCGGAAGAAGCAGGCGTCGATCCCGCCTTTACGGACGAAGAAAAAGAATCGTACCCGGAAGCGGTAAACGCCCAGATGCGCATCTTCGCCACGCGCAAGGAGCAGCTTGAGGGGCAGAGTTCCATGCTCCAGTCCCAGATTGAGCAGCGCAAACGGGAAGTGGCCGAGGCGCGCGAACGCAAGGAATCCTACGAAGGCGCCCTGGCCGTGCTCATGGAAGAGGAAAAGACGGTGCGCCCGCTGGTCGGACGTTCGTATTCCCAGATTCAGTACCTGCAGCTGCGTCAGCGTATCGTGGCCCAGGAAGGTGAATTGAACAGCGTGGCCCAGACCATAGCCAGGGTCGAAAGCGGCGTCAACGCGGCGGAACAGCGCCTGCAAAGCCTGAAAGCCGAACGGCAGGCCGGCATTGCCGATGAAATCAACAAGACCCGGAATGAACAGGCGAATGTGGAACAGTTGATCAAGTCCGGGGACGAGCAGGTCACGCGCACGGAACTGCGTTCTCCCGTGCGCGGCAAGGTGGTGCGCATACTCCTCAAAAAGGACGGCGTGGCGAAACCGGCCGAAACCATCATGGAAATCATTCCCACAGACGGCGCGCTGGAAGTGGAAGCCAAATTTTCCCCACAGGACCGGGGCTTTCTTTTCGTAAACCAGCCGGCCATGGTCAAGGTCAGCGCCTACGAATTTTCCATTTACGGCGGTCTAGAGGCCACGGTCACCAAAATCAGCAACGACACGATTGAGGACAAAAAAGGCCAACCCTGGTACGAAGTGCGCTTTCTGACCAAGCGCAACAGCATCCTGTACCGCGGGGAGGAACTGCCCATCCTGCCCGGCATGACGGTTACCGTGGATGTGCTCACGGACAAGAAATCCGTGCTCAGCCATATCGTGGGCCCTCTGCGCAGGGCCATGCAGAACGCCATGACCGAACACTGATGCGGTCGGGACCGGGTCGGTGTTCACATGCGCAGTCCACGCGGAAAGGCCGGAGCAGGCATGACGCCGACCACGCTGTTGCAAGGACGCGTCCGGACGGGAAGGCCGGAGCAGGCATGACGCCGGCCGTGCCGCGTGCAGAGCGGATTGCCGCGGGGCGAACTTGCTTCGCCGGCAAGCGGCAATCTCAAGCGCAAAACGCTCTACTACCGGGTAACACCTGTTTTAGCGCCTCCGGCGGCCGAGGCATTGCCCCGGAACCCGCCGGGGGAAGTGATTTCCCCAGTCGTCCCTGCGCCGGCTCAGGCCGACTCCCCTTATTGGGGCTGATGCGAAAATTTATACGTTACACGGTACCACGCCGCGTTCGGGCGTTGTCCGGAGCGGCTTGGAGAGATCAGCGGGCACGAGGCCGCGTTACCGTATGTCTGCCGTCGTTCGTCGGTCTCGGGCGGGCTCGTGTTGTCCTCGTCCTGTTGCTCCTGTCGGTCCTGCTCTTTCCCTGCGCCGGCCGGGCGGCTGATGCGCCCCGCCGTGCCGGAGACGGCGTTTCTTCGCATGCGGGAAACAACGCCGGGGAGACCGCGCGGGATGAGGCGCCCTTGAACGGGGCGGCGATGCAGCCCGCACTCCCGGCTGCAGTTCCCGGCAACACCGCGGCCCGGGAAAACGCGAACGCAGCTCCGCCCCCGGCAGGAGCAATCGCGACCCCGGCAGGAGCAATCACTGCCCCCTCAAACGCGGCGGACAGCGCTCCCGAACCCCCGGCAGCAGTGCCCGACAACGCGCCGGCCCCGGAAAGCGCGAATGCGTCCGCCGCCCCGGAGGGAACGGGCGAAGCCGCGGAACCCGCCGGCGCCGCGGCAGCCCCGGCCAAGCCTCCCGTGCGCCTGATCGGCACCGTGGAATTCCGCAGTCTGATTAAGAACCTGCCCAAGTGGGAGCGGGTCATGGCCGAGGAGGAAGCCCGGCCGACCTTTGCCGGCGACGCGTTGAACATCGACAATCCGCAACTTCAGGAACGCTGGAAAAACCTCAGGGCAAAATTGAAAGATGCCCCGCTCATAGAAAAAGTCAGAGGGGTCAACAATTTTTTCAACCAGTGGCCGTACAAGAGAGACCCTGAAGCTTGGGGCGTCGAGGATTATTGGGCGACGCCGCGCGAATTCATACAGAAATCCGGCGACTGCGAGGATTACGCCGTTACCAAATTTTACGCCCTTCTCAACCTGGGCGTGCCCAAAGAACAGATGCGCATCGCGGCGGTCAAGGACGGGATACGGGGACTGGGGCATGCCGTACTGGTTGTTTTTATGGATGACGATGCCTATATCCTTGACAATTTGACGAATTTGGTTTTGTCTCATAAAAAGCTGACGCACTACACGCCGCAGTACACCGTCAATAAAGACTACATGTGGCGGCACGTCAAACCCAAGCCCGGCACCGGCAAATGACGCCCGCGGCGGCCGGGCGGGCGCGGATGCGCCCCCGTCCGTGTTCCCTGAAGGCAGAGGTTGCAGACCATAAAGGAAGTTTTCATGAGTGACGTAAAAGCAGCGAGCGGTCAGGCGGCAGGCATGGCCGGAGTCGAAAAACACGGTAAGCGTTTTTTATGGATCGGCTTTGTGATAGCGGCCGTCCTGACCGGCGTTGTCTTTACCCTGGCCTGGCGCACCCTGCACGAAACACGCAGAATCATGGAAAGCGAAATTCTTCAGCGCCAGAAGACGTTGACGGCCGCCCGCGCGGAAATGACCGATTCCTGGCTGGAATCCCTTGTGGAAAAAAGCGCCCGACTCGTCGGCTCCGATCTTTTCCAAATTTTCGCCGCGGAAATGGACAAGCTGCCCGGCAATATTCCTCTGCTTTTCACTCCCGGCGGCGATGCCGGAGAAACTTCCGTGCCCCCTTCCGCCGGCGGCGGGACGGTGGAACAACTCCGCTCCCAACTGCCGCTCATGCGCACCATGCTCGCCGAGTTCGTGTCCTACTCCGGCTATGCCGCAGCCCGCATAGTCAACAGCCGGGGAGAAACCTACATGTCCACCGAGGCCTCCGTCGCCCCCCTCAGCAACGCGCAACGGCGGACGGTACAACAGGTGGTAAACGCCGGCAGACTGGTTTACGCGCCCCTTGAACTCCAGCCCAGGGGCATCGTTCTGGACATCTATCTGCCGATTATGCCGCCGAGCTATCAGGGCGCGACAGGCAGACCGTCGGCCGTCATGATTCTTTCCCAGGTCGCTGACGGCAAGCTTGCCGAGGTACTTTCCCCGGGCGTGGTGGACGAACGGGGGCGCAAGCTGAAAATGGTGCAGAAAAACGGCGATATCTTCCAGAATATCGCGCCCGGCTCCACCATGCTGCGTCAGGTGCAGGATTTCACGGTTGATGCCGACAATACCCTGCCCTTCGGCATCCGCAACGCCTTCGGCGAAAACATGGAAGTCTATTCCTCCGGCCTGCGCCTGCGTTCCGCCGAATGGTGGATAGTCGCCGAGCACGATGCCTCCATCATTAAGGAAACCATGAGCGACCGGGCCAAAACGGTTTACAGCATAGCGGGGCTCATTTCCCTGGCCCTGCTGCTTCTGGTGTCGGCAGGCTGGTGGCGTTTCGTCGGGCGCGAGCAGTCCGACATCAACACCAAAATCACCGGATTGCTCTCGGTCATCGACGAGCAGAAAAAACTTCTGGACGGCATCAACGGCGCCATCACCGATCCTATCTCTCTGACCGACGGCAAGGGCATCTACCGCTATGTGAACGCGGCCTTTGCCGCGGCAGTGGGCCGCAGCGTGGACGACGTCGTCGGCCTGGACGGGCCCGCCGTCTTCGGCTTCGACACGGCCAAGAGACTGAACGCCTCCGACCAGCATGTGCTGATGACCGGCGAGAGCGTTTCCGTGACCGAAGTGCTCTGGCTGATGTCCAAGCGCTATCATTTCCAGATTTCCAAGACTCCGCTCAAGGAATCCGGCTCACGCGCCGTACAGGGCATTGTTTCCGTGTTCCGCGACATCACCCGGCTTGTTGAAACCCAGGAACGCAGCAGACGCGTCGTGCAGCAGACCATCGACGCTCTGGTGCGCACCATTGAAGAAGCCGATCCCTTTCTGGGCGGACACTCGCGCATCATGGGCGGCATAGCCTCGCTCATGGCCAAACAACTGCGCCTTTCGGAAAAAGATACCGCAACCATAGACGCCGCGGCAACGCTTTCGCAAATCGGCAAGATGTTCGTGCCGCGCGAAATCCTGCTCAAACCCGGCGCATTGACCCCCGAAGAAAAAACGGAGATGGAACTGCACGTCGAATATGCCCGCAATGTGCTCAAAGGTATTGAATTCGACCTGCCCGTCGTGGAAACCATTTACCAGATGAACGAACGACTCGACGGCAAAGGCTATCCCAAAGGGCTTGCGGGCGACGAGATTTCCATGCAGGCCAAAGTGCTGGCCGTGGCCAACGCCTTTACCGCCATGGCCAAACCGCGATCCTACCGCCCTGCCCTGTCCGTCGACGATGCCCTCGCCATTCTGGAAAAGCAGACGGGCAGCTACGACCCGGACGTAGTGGCGTCATTGCGTCAGGTATTGGCTACGCCCGCCGGTGAACGTCTGGTGGCCCAGGCGGCCGCCGCCAAGGCCATGTGACCCCGCAGGCGGCCAAGGCCGTGTGCCCCCGCAAGCGGCCGAGGCAATGTGCCCCCATGTGAGTGTGAGACGCAAAAACACAACCCTGTAAACAACATCCCGGAGGTTACGCACCATGTTGCGCACCGGCATCATCACTTTTCAGGGAAATCCCCTGACCCTGCTCGGCAGTGAACCGTCAACAGGCAAACCTGCCCCGGACTTCAGTGTGCTGGACAATGCGCTGCAAAAGCGCACCCTGGCCGACTACAAGGGCAACACGCTTATTTTTTCTGTGGTTCCCTCACTGGATACCCCGGTCTGCGACATGCAGACCCGGCATTTCAACAACAAGGCCGCTGCGTTGGGAGAAAAGGTCCGGATACTTGCCGTATCCTGCGATCTGCCCTTCGCTCAGGCACGCTGGTGCGGAGCGGCCGGGGTCAGTCAGGTACAGACCCTGTCCGACCATTACGACCTATCCTTCGGCCTTGCTTACGGCGTGGCTATCAAAGAACTCAGACTGCTCGCCCGCTCCGTGTTCGTTGTGAACGGCGAGGGTGTGCTGACCTACCGGCAGATAGTGCCCGAAGTGACGAATGAGGTTGATTTCGCAGCCGCTCTGGCCGCGGCGGAAGCAGCCTTGAAATAAGGAGGAGGTCATGCCGGAAGCTCAAGCGCTTCTTTACCCCGGTCTTTTTCTGCCGCCCTCACTCTTTGCTCTTGCCGCGATACTGTTGTTTCCGGGCGGGCGCGCGCTCAGGCGGCGCGGCGCGCCCGACCTCTCCGTACGTCTGCTCTATTACCTGGGCGGTCTCTGCCTCACAGCCGCCTTGGTCGCCCTGATCACGGTGCTGCGCAGGGCGGGAGTACCGGCGGCGACCGTTGCCGCCCTGCCCCTGCTCTTCACGCTGCTCTACCTCGGCCTCGGCCTGCTGTTGCGCAAACCCGCGCTGTTCACGCTGGGCCTGATCCTGCCTCCGGCCTGGATGCTGCTGATGAAGACGGGGGAGGCGCTCTCCGGCCTGCGGTATACCCTGTACAACCTGCCCGAGGAACCCTTTTGGTACCTGCTCGCCGCCCCGATCATCTTCAGCCTGCGCCGGCTGAAAAAACCGGCCGGGTTCTGGGATGATGCGGAGTGTTCCCTGACCGTCGTGAGCGCCTGCTGCCTGATGTGTTCCTTCTGGCTCATGGCGACAGGCCGGCCGAGCCTGCTCGCCGTGCTCGGTCTGCCCGGCTATATCTGGGCTCCGGCCCTGGCGGCCGCATCCGCCCTGTTCCTGTGGTGTGCCGGATATCTGGAGGACATCCTGTTCGGCGCATGCAGTCTGGCCGGTCTGGCCGCCGGCGTATACATGATGGTCGTTTCCTGGCCCTGGAAATGACGAGCCGTCTGCGGGCGTTCCCGACGCCGCCGCACTGCGGGAAAAAGGGACCGGTACGGCCGTGAACGCCTCCCCGCAAAAGAAGACCGCGGGCGGTAGGGATACTGAAGATATTCTGCCGGGGCAGGAGGAGGCGGAACAGCTCCTTGTGCCCCTGCGCGCCTTCATGAGCGGGGAAAAAACGGGGCCGGTCCGTGCCCGCCTGGACCGTCTGTCCGCAGAACCCCCGCAGGTGCTGCTTCTGGAAGGCGGCACAGCGGGAGAACGCCTGGCCGCCGCTTTTTATTGGGCCTTGTTGCTCAACTGCGCGGGCGCGTCGCCCGCCGCCGCGGCAACGCGGCGTCCTTCTCCCGCGCAAACACTGTCCCTGTTCGCCGCTCCGGCTCCCGAACCGGACCCCCCGGTTGAAGAAACGCGCGCGGATGAGCGTCCCTGCCTGACATGCTCCTCCTGCCTGCGTATCGCGGCGCGCATGCACAGGGACTGCTTTCTGTTCGACGGCACGGCCGGGAGCATCAAGATTGACGAGGTGCGGGCGCTGAAAAGCGTCCTCGGCGAAGCGCCGCGCGAGGCGCGCTACCGGGCGGCGCTGTTTTACGAGGCGCAGGCCATGGCCGAACCGGCCGCCAACGCCCTGCTCAAATCCCTTGAGGAACCGCGCGCGGCAAGCGTATTCGTCCTCACCGCCCCGCAACGCGAACGCCTGTTGCCGACCCTGGTGTCGCGTTCTTTTATCCTGACCCTGCCTTGGCCGCGCGGCGCGGACCCGGCTCGGGAGGAACTCCTGGCCCCTTGGGAAGCGGCTCTCTGTTCCTTCGCGCTCAACGGCAGCGGGCTTTTTGAAAAAAGCGCCGTCAAAGGCGGTCTTGATGCCCGAACGGCCCACGCCCTGGTCGACTTCTGCACCCGCGCCCTGGTCGAAGCGAGTCTTGCGCAGCAGCGCGGAGCGGAACAGCCTGACGATATTCGGGAAAGACACGGCCTCCAGCCGGCATCCACCGCGCACGCGGCGCAGCTGTTTGCTTCCATACCGGAAACGCGCCTTCCCATGCTCTATGAAGCATTGGCCGAATGCCGCGAAAGTCTGGATTACGCGGTCAACCCCGCTTTGGTACTGGAATGGCTGGCCACGCGCATCTTCTTTCTGCTCCCCGGAAACCGCGCCGGCAAAGCGGGTAACGCCGATTCCTGAGCATCACAGAAAACGCGCCTTCCCATGCTCTTTGAAGCGCTGGCTGAATGCTGCGAGAGTCTGGATTATATAAAATTTTTGTTCCGCAATTGAAATTATGCCGTATATTCACAACAAGAGATAAACACTGCCGTCCTTTCCCGGATTGGGATTACCTGCTTTTCTAGAACCCGACGTCCCCACTTCACGCTTCGTCGACTATCTCTTGCCGCTTCGGCGGTAATGCAAATATCAACTGAGTATCACCTACGTTGCAATTTTTTCGGACATGAAACACGAGCGCATGCCGATTGACAGGCCCTGCGTTAAGCGTATATCCACCGTCAATTCACCTACAGTTACGTTAATGTTCCGTAGCGATTATACTTCATAGTACACTACCCCGAGGTTGGACGGCATGTCGGAATCCTCCCTCCCCCAACTGCAGAGTTCCCCGGTTATCGACAGTATACTCGCCGCCATTTTCCACCCCATTGTCTGCATCGACAGGCAAGGGTTGATACGCCTTTGCAACGATGCCCTGCCGGCTTTGCTGTGCCGCAAGCGGGAAGAAATCGTGGGCCGGCATATCGACGAATGCGTACCGGGCAACCGGCTGTCGGCCGTTCTGGCGACGAAGGCGGGGGAAACCTGGGGGCGTTTTGCCTTCGGCGATAGGGATTTCCTGATCAGCCACCTGCCCATGTATATCGACGGGCAACTGGTGGGCGCCCTCGCCGAATTGCACGAAGTTTCGGACCTGGAACGGATATCGGGGGAACTCAACTCGTTCCGAATTTTGTCGGAGGAACTGGAGGGCATCATAGACACCGTCATGGACGGCATCTATGTTGCCGACGGACAGGGTGTCACCCTGCGCATCAGCGAAAGTTGCCGGCGCATTACCGGGCTGAA
>JAITEY010000084.1 GCA_031281815.1 Desulfovibrio sp.
GAGCCGATAAAAAGCGGCACCCGCACATGCAGCGCGTCGGGAATGATTTCCAAAATGCGCCGGTGCCCGTCCGAGGCCATGCCGCCCGCCTGCTCGGCCAGCATGGACATGGGCGCGGCTTCGCACATCAAGCGCAGTTTGCCTTTCGGATGGTCTGGGTCCTTGTAGTCCATAGGATACATAAAGATGCCGCCCTTGAGCAGCGTACGGTGAAAATCCGCCACAAGGGAACCGACATAGCGGTGCGAATAGGGCGCGCCGCGGGGATTGTCGTTGCTTTTGAACGACGCCACCGCCTGGACCGTCTTTTCATCCCAGTACGAGACGTTGCCTTCATTGACCGAGTATATCTTGCCCGTCTCCGGAATTTTCACATTGCTGAGGGAAAGCAGGAATTCCCCGACGCTGGGATCCAGCGTAAACGCATGCACACCCTGCCCTGTGGTGTACACAAGCATTGTGGACGGCCCGTAGAGCACGTAGCCTGCCCCGACCTGCTTGTAGCCCGGCTGCAGCACGTCCGACAGGGCGACATCCTGCGCGGAAGAAGAAATGCGCCGCAATATGGAAAAAATGGTGCCTACGTTGATGTTGACGTCAATGTTCGACGACCCGTCCAGAGGGTCGAAAATCAGGATGTAGTCGCCGCGCCTGAAGGCGTCGGGAATATTGATGACGTCGGCGTTTTCCTCCGAGGCCATGGCGCACAGCACCCCGGTCCGCTGCAGACGATGAATCAGGATGCGGTTGGCGTAATCATCCAGTTTCTGCACGTCTTCGCCCTGAACGTTGATTTCTCCCGTGCCTCCGAGAACGTCCAGAAGCCCCGCCTTCGTCACGTTCCTTGCGATAAGCTTGGCCGCCAGGATCAAGTCGTACAAGAGCTGCGTGAAACTGCCCGTTGCCGTCGGAGACTGCTTCTGATGCAGAAGCAGATGCTCGGTGACTGTAATTTGCCTTTGTTGCGGCGCTGCCTGCTCAGACATGTTCCCTCCCCGGGCATTGACGCCCCGCCTGCCGGTGCGGCCGTTGTTTAACGGAACGCGGTTCCTGACGGCGGTTCACCGTTTACAGCAATGTTCGGTCTTGCGCCTGCCCGGGCCGAGGGTCAGAACTGCGTTCCGGGCGTGTCGACAAGGGCCGGGTTCTCCCCTTGCGGCGGCCTCTGCGATGCCGCCGCGTCCGGACGCACTGTGCGTCCCGCATCGCCGCCGTCTTTCGCGTCCGCCCGCGCAGGCGCCCCGGCGCCGTCGTCCGCGCCGGTCGCAGGCGTTGCCGCTTCCTGCGCCGCGGGAGCCGGGCCTGCGACGGACGAGTGAGCCGTTTCCACGGGAACGGCGCTTACCGGCATCGCGTACAACATCGGCAGATTGCCGATATACCTGGTAATCCAGAAAAATGCGGAGTCGCCGCTCCCGGTCAGGCCGCTTGAGCGTTCTTTCAGGATCGTTTCCCAGTTTTCTCCGGCCGCCGCGCCGAAACGTCCCGGCCAGACCACTCCCGCGGGCGTAATCATGCAAAAGGCGTCCGGGTCGGGGCTCATGGACGCCAAAGCGGCCGGATCAAAATGCGATACGATGATTCCCCGCATTTCCTCACCGACGTACACCGGATTGCCGAGGTAGATTTCCGGCGCCGCATTGCCCGTCTGCACGTAAGCGCGAAGCATGCCGGGCTGCTGCTTGGGGTCGGCTTCCAGCAACGGCCCCGCGTCGAAGTCCTTGGCAAAGTATTCCGGATAGCGGGCATTGACGACACCGTCGCCGCCGACCAGCGCCACCCCGGAAATCCAGGGGAATCTCTGCATCATCTGCAACGCCCATTCCTGGTCGGGGCGGCGGTCGCTGTTTTCCATGGCCCGGATAAGCCTGACAAGCTCGGCGTCCACGCCGCCCACGGCTTCGGCCAAGGCCAGCTCGTACGCCTCACGGCCGCCCTTGTCGTTTACGTCGACGACAGCCGGGGTATTCAGGTAGGCAACGTACTGCCGCCGGGTAAATTTCCAGGAATCCTTGAGCACCTGATGCGATTCGCACGCACCGACAACGATAAAGGAACACAGCAGAAGGGAAGCCAACTTACGACGCACTGCACACTCCCGGACGACGCCAACAAGCGGATGGGAATCAGCGGACTCCCGCCTCAAGGCGGCTCTGCCGGCGATTCAACGTGACCAACGGGCGGACCGCAATCAGCGAGCCCTCGCCTCAAGGCGCTCCGCCAACGATTCAACAAAGGACAAGGACTCAAACAGATTGACTATCTTGCTGCTTTCCCCCGCAAAGGGGGGGCCTTTTTCCTCGCGTCCCGCCGAATCGGCGGCTTCGCTCATACAGCGCGAGAGTTCTTCCACCCTGGCTTCAAGCGACGGTCTGTCGCCGGGCGGCGCCGATTGCAACAATTCCCGGTAAATATCCAGGGCTCCGGCGTAATCCCCCTGCTCGGCAAGCACCTCAGCCATGGACCGGGTACGCAGGGAAATACTTTCATCGGTCTCTTCACCTTCATCGGCCCCGCCGGTATCCTCGTCCTGCGCTTGCTCCTGCGCCGGAGGAGAAAGCAGGGCGCGGATCTCCCGGTCACAGGCCGGGAGGGCGGCGGCGGCGTCACGCCCGGAACCGGCCGCGCCGTCGTGATGTGCCGGTCTTAGAACCGGCCCGGCTGCGGACAGGCCGCCCTCAAAGCCGGCCGGGCCCGGCCCGCCCGCATCCCGCAACACCGACTGCAAGCCCTGCTCAACGACCTCGCTCCAGCCGATCGCATTTCCCTGCAGGCCGGCAACGAAAAAGCGCAAGGCCAACGCCGCGCCCTGCATCTGCGGATCGGCGGAAATGCTTTCGCACCACGCCGACCAGAAGCCGGGATACGCCGAAAAAAGATGCGACAACGCATCTGTCTGGGCGGACAATTCCTCGTCGGCACCCTGCCGGTACAGGAGTTCGACCAGCAACAGGCGCGCTTCCACATGGTCCGGGTGACGCAACAGTCCCTGGCGGAGCACGGCAACGGCCTCACCGACCTGTTTGTCCGCGGCAAGCAGTTTCGCCAGGGGGAGAAAGACCTTCGAGCCGGGTTCCAGTTCAAGAACTTCTTTATACCATTCAATTTTTTGCTTCATTGGCCGGCGCTCCGGAAAGGTCGCCCGTGTCTTCCGAGGGAAATATATACAGTATTTCATTCCCGCGAACAAAATTGAGACGGTTGCGTATCGTTTTTTCAATATACTTTGCGTCGGATTGCAACAGGCGTATTTCCCTGCTGAGAGCCAAGTTTTGCTCACCGGCCGCCGCTATGCGGTTTTCCAGAATCGCGCAGCGCGCGCGCAGTTCCATGTAGGAAATCGCCCCGCTCTTACCCCAAACAAGATTGTAGCAAAGCACAAGATTAAGCACCAGGGAGGCGACAAGCACCACGCGATGCGCAAACATTACTGCAAAAGCCTTTTGCCTGAAGCGCAGCCGACGTCGGCATTGTCCAGCGTATCTTTGAGTTCGGAGAGGAAACGACCCGTAGCCGCTTCTATCCTGCAGACGTCCTGCTCATCGACATTGACGTGTTCAAGGCGCGCCACCACTTTCTTGAGCACCGAAAATTCGTTCTGCAGCGCCGGTCCGAGGTGGGTATGGCCGAGGTCGCTTTCAAGCTCCAGAATGGTGACGAGGCAGTTGCGCAGGCGG
Organism: Desulfovibrio sp.; assembly: GCA_031281815.1. Taxonomy (GTDB): domain Bacteria; phylum Desulfobacterota; class Desulfovibrionia; order Desulfovibrionales; family Desulfovibrionaceae; genus Frigididesulfovibrio. The sequence continues at coordinate 3,678 of JAITEY010000084.1, forward strand.
CTGTTCAACGGATCAATGTTCATGGCAGTTCGTTGTCCCGCATCGGGCTTGCAGGTTTTCCCTCCCGCTCCCGGCAGAAGGTCCTGAAGTAGTTATACCCTGAAAACACCGTCAGTGCCAGTGAAAAGTAAAGGATAAGCATACCGAGGTCGTGAACGGGGATACCCGCCAGATCATAGTGCAGAAGCAGCACGGCGACGGCGACAATCTGCAGCACCGTCTTGAATTTGCCGTGCCTGTCGGCGGCGATGACCACTCCCTCCTGGGCGGCCACGGCCCGCAAACCCGTCACCAAAATGTCGCGGCTGATGATGAGCACGGCTATCCAGCCGGGAACCCACGCATTCTGCACCAGCATAATCAGCGCGGAGCTGACCAGGATTTTGTCGGCCAGAGGATCGAGAAATTTGCCCAAGCTGGTAATTTGATTTGTCTTTCTGGCAAGCTTCCCGTCCAGGAGGTCGGTAAATCCGGCGGCGGCGAAAAGCAGGGTGGCCGCGAAACACGTCCATCTGCCGGGAAACATCAGCAGGACGACGATAACGGGCACTATCGCAATGCGGCTGACGGTCAGCCGAGTGGGAAGATTCAACTGCATCACGGCATACCCCGGCACTGGTCGTATACTGGTCGTATACCGGTCGTACGGTGCGTTTGCGCCCTCATACACCGGGGCCGACGTTTGCGCAATGCTGAAAGCGCGCGGCAAAATCAACGGCGGCGCCCGCGCGGCAACGCGCATCCACTTCGGCGGCCAGGGCCGCGAACGCGCGTTTGGCCGTGCCGTCGCCCTCATCCAGCGGCAGAGGCCGGCCCAGGTCGGCGCTCAACACGGCGGCAGGGTCCAGGGGAATTTCACCGAGAAAGGGGATGCCGTATTCTTCCGCCAGCAGTCTTCCGCCGCCTTTTTTGAAGAGCCGGATATCCCCGCCGCAGTGCGGACAGCACAGCCCGCTCATGTTTTCCACCAGCCCCAGAATTTTCCCTCCCGCCGTTTTCAGAAACCCCAAGGCCCTGCGCACGTCGGCCAGGGAAAGCTCCTGCGGCGTCGTCACCATCACGGCAAGGATGTCGGGAACGGCTTTCAGCACGGTCAGGTGTTCATCCCCGGTTCCGGGCGGGGAGTCGATAATCAGGTAATCCTGCGCCCCCCACGCGACGCCCTTGATGAAGCGCAGGACGGCGGCGGATTTTTTCGGGCCGCGCCAGATGACCGCCTTGTCCTTGTCCTGCAGCATGGCGGCCATGGAAATAAAATGCAGGTTGGGCATGAATTCGGCCGGAAGCAGTTTCCCGCTTGTTTCGTCCACGCCCACGGCGCCGGCGCGGCTGCCGAGCAGCCCCCCCACGCTGGGCCCGTGCAGATCCGCGTCCACGATGCCGACCTTGTGCCCGGCGAGAGCCAAGGCCGCCGCCACATTGACGGCCACGGAGCTTTTGCCGACGCCTCCCTTGCCGCTCATGACGAAAAGCTTGTGTTTGACCGAGGGAAGGGGTGAGGCAAACGCCGCCCGGCGCAGCTCCGGCCTGAACCGCTCCAGGCCCGGCAGCGACGCGCATGCGGCGCTGCCGGAGCCGTCCCTTTCCGCCGTCGCGCAGGCGGCGCAGGACGAGGCACCGCAGCCGGGTTTCCCCGCGGCCCGCTCGTCCGCCGCGCGCGGTTTCACGCAGTCGCTGCCCTGTTTCATCAGCAAGTCCTTCAAGACCCCCTCAATTATACATCCGGAGTGCGCCCGCCCCTACTTCCACCCGTGTACGCCCTTGAGGTCCACAAAGGCGACGGCGGCGTTGTCCGCGCGCGTCGCGACGCCCCGTTCCCTGCGCACCACCGCAAGCCGCTGGTTCCTGCCCCTGCCGCCGACGGGTATCACCAAAAGGCCGGGATCCGCGAGCTGGTCGATCAGGGGAGAGGGGACGTCAGGGCCGCCCGCCGTCACAATGATTCTGTCGAAGGGCCCGGCTTCCGGCCAACCCTCCGTGCCGTCGGCAAGCTTGAGGCGCACGGAGCGGCAGCGCAGCCGGACCAGCAGCTTGCCTGCGCTTGCGTACAGTTCCGGCAGACGTTCCACGGAATACACGGACAGGCCCATTTCGCAGAGCACCGCCGCCTGGTAGCCGGAACCCGTGCCTATTTCCAGCACGCTCATGCCCGGCGACGCCTGCAGCAGCGAGGACATCAGACCCACGATGTAAGGCTGGGAAATGGTCTGGCCGCAGGCGATGGGCAGCGGGATATTTTCATAGGCCTGGGCATACAGGGCGTCTTCCACGAACAGGTGGCGGGGCACCTTGCGCATGGCGTCAAGAACGGCAGGGTCGTCGACGCCCTGGTCCGCGATGACCTTTACCATGCGCTCTCGGCTTATCTTGAATCTGTCCATGCCCTGTTCCCCGCAACCCTCATCACACGCGGTGACGGCAGCCGATGTCCCTACGGCTTATCTTGAATCCGTCCATGCCCCGTCCCGCGCAACCCTCGTCACACGCGGTGATGGCAGCCGATGTCCCTGGTGTTGCGCAAGGCGGCCTGCGTTATCAGATAGGCCGTTTCGCACCCGTGGAAAAGGTCGAGTACGTCGCGGGACAAAGGGGTGCTTTTGTAAAATTCGTGTATATTCCCGGAAAGATCGCGCAATTCGTCAAAGGCGCGGGCAAGGCGCGGGCCCGTGCGCGTTATGCCCACATAGTTCCACATGGTATTGCGTATGGTGGCCCAATCCTGGGCGATGAGGGCCGGGTCGTCGTTGCGCTCGTCCCCCTGCATCTTCCAGTCCTCTATCTCGTCATACAGCGGGTTGCGCCGGTCCAGACCCGCCTCGACGCGCGCCGCCGCGTCGTCCCCCGCCGCCTTGCCCCAGAGCAGGGCCTCCAGCAGGGAGGTGCTGGCAAGGCGGTTGGCCCCGTGCACGCCGGTGCAGGCGCATTCGCCCACGGCGTACAGGCGGTCCAGGCTGGTGCGTCCCTTGAGGTCCGCGAGAATGCCGCCGCAAAAATAATGGGCGGCGGGAACCACGGGTATGGGTTCCGAGCGGATGTCGATGCCGCGCTCAAGACAATTTTGCAGGACGGTCGGGAAACGCGTCTCCAGATCGTGTTTGACCCCGCCGAGGTCAAGGAACACGCACGGGTCGCCGTTGCGCAGCAGCACGTCCACGATGGAACGCGACACGATGTCGCGGGGAGCGAGATCCCCGCGCGGGTCGTAGCGTTCCATGAAATAGTCGCCCTTGCCCGCGAACAGCCTGGCGCCTTCGCCGCGCATGGCTTCGGTGATGAGAAAACGGCGCGGTTCGGGGTAAAACAGGGTGGTCGGGTGGAACTGCATGAATTCCATGTTCATGAGCCGTACCACGGCCCGGCCGGCCATGGTGACGCCCGAGCCCGTAGCCGCGCGGGAATTGGACGTATGCAGGTAGACCCGCCCGACTCCACCCGTGGCCAGCACTGTGATGTCGGCCGGCATGGTTTCCACGACGCCCGTCGCTTCGTTCAGCACATAGGCCCCGCAACAGCGGTCGGCCAGTTGGTAGCGGTAGGTCATGCCGCGGCTGTGGTGATGCGAGGTCAGCAGATCCACGGCCGAGCACCCCTCGCGCAGGTCGATGCAGGGGTTGTCGCGCACAGCCCTGCCGACGCGTTCCATGATGCTGCGGCCGGTGTGGTCGGCGCAGTGCAGGATGCGCGCCGCCGAGTGTCCGGCCTCCCGCGTCAGGTCACGGCGGGAGCCGTCTATGCGGTCGAACGGCACGTCCAGGCGGTCTATGAGTATCTCGTCCACGGCGTTCGGGCCTTCAGCGGCGAGAAATTTCACGGCGTCGGGATTATTGATGCGGTGTCCCGCCGTCATGATGTCTTCTTCAAGCCGCGCCGCGTCGTTCCCGTCGTGCGCGCGATAAATTATGCCGCCCTGGGCCAGGACGGAATTAGGAGGGTGGTCTTCGCTGCCCGAAGACAGGAGGGTGACCCGTATGCCCCGGTCGGCGAGGCGCAACGCCGCAATGCAGCCGGCCAGGCCCGCGCCGATGATCAGCACGGCGTGCCGGCTTCTCTCTGTCTGCATCCTGCCTCCGATACGAAATACTGTATCCGCGTCCTTGCCGGACATCGCAACGGGGTACCCCCGGCCTCCGTTGCGGACGTTCGCTTATGGGGCAACCCGACCTCTTGCAACGCGAAATTGCTGAATGAGGGGGTCCGGGGGAAATCATTTCCCCCGGCCGCCGGAGGCATACAAAATCAAAGTTAGCCTGCTCTAGGCGCAGCGCTCCAGCATACGTTCAAGGGCGGCGCGCGCTTTCCACGAGGGGCAGCATGGTGAGTCTTGCCGCGCGTTGCCGCGGCGACAGGTCTTTTACCTCACCATCGGCAACAGCTCAGGGTGGCTGTCCAGAATGCGCAGGAGCTTCACCAGGGCCAACGGCGGCTTGATTTTTCCTGTCTCATAGCGGGAAAAGGCGTTTACGCCGCCCCCGAACAGTTCTGACGCTTCCCGCTGGCCCAGCTTCAACTTTTTGCGAACGCTGATAATAAACTTTGGGTCAACAATCGAGGCATTTACTTGTTTGTTGAACACCATCATAGCGGCGTTCACGCGTTCAGCTTCGTCTGAATCAAGAATCATCTCGCTGCACGAGGGGCAGAACTCTCCCTGCACAGAAAAAATTTTAGTTGATTCCCCCTTGTAGGAGTAGTCTATATCCCGTGTATCACGGACAAGATCCTGTCCCGCACAAATAGGACATTTCATATTGCAATTCCTTTAACCAACCTGGTTAAATATGTCAAGACCTTGCACGGTATCAAGCGCAGCGCTCCAGCATGCGTTCAAGGGCGGCGCGCGCCGGCGCCCGCAGTTCGCTTTGTATCCGCACCCTGTACGGTGATTCTTCTCCGGTACCTTCCGCCCGGCTCAGGGCTTCCAGCGCGGCGCACAGGGAGTCTTCGGTCGTCTGGGCCATGTGGGTGCATGCGCTTTCCACAAGAGGCAGCACGGTCACCCTTCCCGTGTGCCGCCGCGCGAGGCGTTCCACGAGGTTGATTTCCGTGCCGATCCCGAGGACGGCGTTGTCCGGGGCTTCGTCAACGCAACGGATGATGAAGGCGGTGGACCCCACCGCGTCCGCCGTTGCCGCCACGGCCGGGACGCATTCCGGGTGCACCGCGACGGTCGCGCCCGGATGCTCCGAGCGCAGTCTCTCCACCTGCCGCAGGTTGAAGCGCGTGTGGATGGAGCAAAAGCCGGGCCAGAGCAGCAGCCGCGCCCTGTCCGCGGCGGCCGTGTCCAATGCCTTTGCTCCCCGGACTATGCGCAGGATATGCCGGTCCCGCTCCGGCAGGCCGAGCGCGTCGGCGGTATTCCAGCCCAGATTTTTGTCGGGCAGGAAAAGAACGGCGTCGCCTTCAAGCAACGCCCACTCCAGCATCATCCCGGCATTGGCCGAGGTGCAGACCGCGCCGCCGAACTCGCCGGCGACGGCTTTTACCCCGAGGGATGAGTTCACATAGGCCAGGGGGATGACCTTGCGCCCGTTGCGGGTCAGTTTCTTCATCACCTCGCGCAGCAACGCGGCAGGCGACATGAGGGCCATGCTGCACTCGGCCGAAGGCTCGGGCAGATGCACCCGCACGCCCTTTGCGGCGAGCAGCGCGGCCGACTCGGCCATGAAATACACCCCGCAAAACATGATATGCCGCGTTTCCAGCGTGGCGCACCTCCGGGCCAGTTCGAGGGAATCCCCGCACAGGCCGCAGTGGGCGACCACCTCGTCGGCCTGGTAATGGTGCCCGACCACGGTCAGGTCGGCCCCGAAGCGGGCGCGCAGTTCTTCTATCCTCTCGCCGGCATTCCGCTTCGGCGCGGTGCTTGCCGGCATTGCGGTACGCGGCTGCATCGGAAATTCCCTTACGTCCGGCATATCCGCATGCTGAAATCGGCGGCGGGCGCGGAATGCGTGATGCGGCCCACGGAGATGAAATCCGCCCTGCGTTTTACGCCGGCACAAGCAAAGCTTCTGATGTTGCTCAAATCAATTCCTCCGCTTAGTTCGACTTCCACATGGGGAGGCAGCATGTCAAGGGCGCTTCCTACCATTTCGGGGCTCATGTTATCAAGCATAATGCGTGAAACGCCGCAGGCGGCGGCTTCGAGGGCTTCCGCGCTTGTCCGGCATTCAACTTCCACGGGCACGTGCGCGGGGAGATGCGCGCGCAGGCGTTGCACGGCGGCGGTGATGCCGCCCGCGGCCTCAATGTGGGTATCCTTGAGCATGGCCATTTCGTAAAGGTTTTTACGATGGTTGCAGCCCCCGCCCGCCCGCACCGCGTACTTGTCCGGGTAACGCAGGCCCGGCGCGGTCTTGCGCGTATCCAGCAGCCGCACGCCCGTGCCTTCAAGCGCGTTCACATACCTGCGCGTCAGCGCGGCTATGCCGGAAAGACGGCATAAAAAGTTCAGAATAACGCGCTCTGCCCGCAGGACAACGCGCGCGCTCCCCGCAACGGAAGCCGCCACGGCGCCCGCGGCGAGGCAGTCTCCGTCTTCGGCGTACGCCGTCGTTTCCCACGCGCCGGGCGCGGGCGACGCCGGAGCCTCGTGAACTTTGCGGTACCCTTCTCCGGCCGTTTCCCACGCGCCGGGTTCCCGCGCCGCCGTTTCGGCCAGGATGACCGGCAGCAGGGGCAGGCCGGCAAGCACCGTGTCCTCTTTGGCGACTATTTCGGCGCGCAGGACATCGCGGACGCCGAACACGGCGTTTGCGGCGACATCCGTACCGTCTTCCGCCAGGGCTTCCCTGACGGCCCGCATAAGGTGTTCGCGGGCCGGACCTGTGAAAAAAACGTCAAAAGCGGCTCTGGGCATGGATTGTCTACGCCGGGCTTACATGATAGGAATGCCTTCGGAATAGGCATGCCTTCGGAAAAACGCCGGATTGTCACACTATTGCCGCGGTCCCGCGCCGGCATTGTGATAATCGTAGTATCGTATTGCTGTGATATTGCCGCATTGTGCGGCATTGACCCTGATTCGTCAAGGGGGTTCCGCGCCCCCTCTTTTCTTCCCCTGTATCTTCCGCAAACGGGCAACGGATGAGCAACATACCTTCCCCGGCATCCTCTCCGGAAAAAACGCCGGAGCAGGCGGGAACGACGCAGCCTGCCCCGGACGGCGCCTTCGACGGACAGGAAAGCGAACGCCGGCATCCGGCGGATATGGCCGCCCACCTGGAGCGCCTGAGCCTCAAGGCGCAGGTGGACCTGCTCACGGCCCTTCCGCGGGAGGAAGCCGCCGAAGCCGTCGCCGAGTTGGACGAACACGTCCGGGTGGAACTGCTGGAACACCTGGATGCGGATACGGCCGCGGGCATTGTCGGGGAAATGTCGCCGGACGACGCCGCCGATGTTCTGGACGAACTGGAGGAAGAGCACAGCGACGCCCTGCTGAGCAAACTCCGCAGGAAGGACGCGGACGAAATACGCACCCTCATGGCCTTCGACCCGGAAACGGCGGGCGGGGTCATGAATACGGAAATCATCATCCTCAAGCAGGACATCTCCGCCGACGAGGCCATACGCAAGATACGCGCGGAACTGGCCGACAAGGAAATCCCCTATTACGGCTATATCGTGGACGACGACAACGTGCTCACCGGCGTGCTTTCGTTGCGCGACCTCATGCTCTGTCCGCCCGGCATGCCGCTCAAGGCCGTCCTGAAGAACCGGGAACCGGTTGCCGTCACCTTCGACACGGAGCGCGAAGAGGTTGCCCGCGTCATCGGTCACTACAATTTCATGACCCTGCCGGTTGTGGACCATGAAGGCCGGCTTCTCGGCATTATTTCCCACGACGACGTCATCGACATCATCAACGACCTGGCGAGCCAGGACATGTTGGGCATGGTGGGCGCGGGGCAGGACGAAAGCCCCGAAACGCCCTGGCTCGAATCGGTGAAAATGCGCCTGCCCTGGCTTATCGTCAACATGCTGAACTCCGCCCTTGCGGCCTGCGTGGTCTACCTGTTCGACGGGACCATCGCACAGATGGCTCTGCTGGCCGTCTTCATGCCCATGGTGGCCAACCAGGCGGGCAATACCGGGCAACAGGCCCTGGCGGTCATGATCCGCAGTCTGGCCACAGCCAAATTTTCACGCAGCAAAGCCTGGAACGCCGTGCGGCGCGAAGGCAAAATCGGCCTTGCCAACGGTCTCATTCTCGGTATACTGATTTTGACGCTTCTGACGCTGTTCACCGGACGGACGGACTTGGCCGCGGTCATGGCCGCGGCGCTCCTGACGGATATGGTGCTCGGGGCGCTCGCCGGCGCGTCCATTCCCGTGTTGCTCAAGGAAATGGGACGCGACCCGGCGCAGGCATCAAGCATTTTTTTGACGGCCATCACGGACGGCGCCGGTTTTTTCCTTTTTCTCGGACTCGCTACCCTGTTCCTGATCTGAGCCGCCCCGCGCCGTCGTATGCCCGTGCCGCAGGAAGCCGCGCCTGCCTGCGGAAAACAATGTACACGGACAACGGGTATGACCGGCAAACCTGTACCTCGTCATGAGTGACGCGAGCAACGGGAGCGTGTCCGGCGAAACGCCGGTACACGAGGAGATCGGCGTTTCCCAAAAACGCAGCACCGTTCGTTTGCGCATTTTTACGCTGTTGCTGGCGGCGGGCTGGACGGTGTGCATCGCCTTTTCCCTGTGGCACAACATAGAGCAGGTGCGCAAGCATGCCCTGGATTCGGCCCGCATACAGGCGAGCACGGTGCTCGAAAAGGACATGGACGCTCTGTACAACGGGCTGTATACGCAGAACGCCGCGCAGATACCCCCGCCTTCCGAGCGTCCCGCGGACGACGCCGCAAACGCGCAACGTTTCGAGGAGGTGCTCTCCGGGCTGAATCCCGCCTTCATGGCGATCATCATGCACGAGATGGGCAACCGGAACCGCAGCGCCATGGGTCACATCACCAGCAGGACGCCCATCAACGCCGGCAACGCCCCCGACGCGTGGGAGTCCCGCGCCCTGATGCTTCTTGAAAAAGGGGAACGCCGCGAAGTCGGCGAGGCGGTCCGGGTGGACGGGGCCGACTACATGCGCCTGATGCGCGGCCTGGAGACGGCGGACAGTTGCTTGAACTGCCATACCTCGCAGGGCTACGTCCCCGGTGAACTGTGCGGCGGCATCAGCGCGGCCGTCCCCCTTGCCCCGTACATGTCGGCCGCCGGCGAGGCGGAAAAAACCATCTGCCTGTCCCTTGCCCTGCTGTGGTGCGCGGGCATCATCGGCATCCTCATCTGCCTGTATCACATTTCACGGGACATGCGGGTCAGGTACGGCGCCGAGTACGCTTTGGCCGATTTGGCCGCCAATCTGGAGCAGCGCGTCGCCGAACGCACCGAGGAACTGCGCGTCCGCACCACGGAAGCCGAAGAGGCCAACCGCGTCAAAAGCAATTTCCTCTCGCGCATGAGTCATGAAATGCGTACGCCGATGAACGCCATCATCGGCATGACCGGCATCGCCAAAGCCTCCACCGCTCCCGCAAAGAAAGACGAGTGCCTCAACAGGATAGAGGGCGCCGCCGATCACCTACTGAGCGTCATCAATGATATTCTGGACATGTCCAAAATTGAAACGGGAAAATTTGAACTGTTCCATGAAGAATTTTCACTCCCCGAAGCGATTGACCGCGTAGTCCGGCTTTTTGCCTTCAAGATCAGCGAGAAAAAGCAGACCGTCATCCTCGACCTGGACGAAAAGCTGCCGCAAAACATCATTTCCGATGAACAGCGCATTGCGCAGGTGTCGGCAAACCTGCTGTCCAATGCCGTGAAATTCACGCCGGAACAGGGCACGATAACGGTCAGCGCCGCGCTTGAAGCCGTAAACGACAACGTCTGCCTGATCCGCATCGCGGTTTCCGATACCGGCATCGGCATTTCTCCCGAAGTGCAGAGCAGGCTTTTCCGGCCCTTTGAACAGGCGGACGCCGGCTCGTCCCGCAGGTTCGGCGGGACGGGACTGGGCCTTGCCATTTCCAAGTCCATCGCCGAATTGATGCGGGGGAACCTGCGGGTCGAATCCGAAATCGGCAAAGGCTCCACCTTTTCGTTCTGTTTTGCGGCGTCGCTGCCCGCCGCCGAGACCGGCAAAGACGGCATAACCGGGCCGGACGCCGAAGCCGTCGCACCCGCGCCGTCCGCCGCGCCGGCAACCGGGCCGGATGCCGCGCCGTCTGCGCCTCCCGCCGGGGACGAGGAGTCCGACGTGCCGGAGAAGGTCCGCGGATGCAGGATACTGCTTGCCGAAGACGTGGAAATCAACCGCGAAATCATGGAGGCCGTCCTGGAACCCGCCGAAGCCGTCATCACCAGCGCGGAAAACGGCCTTGAAGCCGTCAAACTGTTCAGCGAAAACCCGGACGCCTTTGATATCATCCTCATGGACATCAATATGCCGGAGATGGACGGCTATGAGGCGACGCGGCGCATCCGCGCCCTGGACAGGCCCGAAGCCGCGACGATACCCATTGTGGCCATGACCGCCAACACCTTCCGCGAAGACGTGGAAAGCTGTCTTTCGGCGGGCATGAACGACCATATCGCAAAACCGATTGATACCGACGCGTTGTTCGACGTGCTGCAAAAATACCTGCCCGGCGTTCCTCCGACGGCCGGCTGAAGCATGCGCATGTTGCACGTCATTGAGGCGATACTCTTTTTCTACCTGCTTTTCCGGCTGGTGTTCCTGCTGCCCGCGCGCCGCCCGTTCAAGGCCGCCGCGGCGCTCGTCCTGCTGCTTGCCACGCAGCAGCATCTGCTGACCCGGCTCTTTTTCGGGAGCCTCTCGTCGCCGGAACTGCCGCGTCCGGTGCTGATGACGCAGAGCCTGTTGCTGGTCACCTGCCTGTTGCTGTTTCTGACGGTTCTGTTGCGCGATGCGGTGTTGCTCGTCCGGGGCATGCTGCGGCTCGCGGCGAAGCGGCCCGGCGGCGTGCCCGCAAGCGGTTTTTCCCGGGGCAGGCGGCTCCTGCTGCTGTCCTGTCCGGCCGCGCTTGCGGCCGCGTACGGCCTGCGCCGCGCCGTGGAGGTGCCGCGCGTGCGCGAGACGCAATGCCTCCTGCCCGGGCTGCCCGCCGAACTCGACGGCCTGCGTATCGCGCACGTCAGCGATCTGCACATAGGCCCCCTGTTGCTGCGGCCCTGGACGGAAGCCGTCGTGGACGCCGTCAACGGGCTCAAGCCCGACCTTATCGCGCTGACCGGGGACATCGTGGACGGCCTGCCCGCGCAGCGCGCGGACAGCGTCGCGCCTTTGCGGCAGCTCCGCGCGCGTTGCGGGGTCTTTGCCTGCGCCGGCAACCATGAGTACTATGCGAATTTTCAAGGCTGGATGCGCGCCTTTTCCGCCCTGGGAACGGACATGCTCCTTAATGAGGGGCGGGTGCTGAACATCGGGGGCCGGCAACTGTATACGGCGGGAGTGACGGATATCGCCGCGGCGCGGTTCGGCCTGCCTTTGCCCGACCGCGCCGCGGCC
>JAITEY010000137.1 GCA_031281815.1 Desulfovibrio sp.
CGGGAGGTCTTCAGCCGCGCCCCGCGCGCGACGAGCGCCCCGCAAGCGCGGGGACGCATCAACCAGATGAACCCGGACATCATGATCAATGAAACCACCAACAGCGAAGTCTACCTGAACCCCCAGTTCCGCTACTCCGGCTCCAGCACCCAGGACGACTCGCGCCTGCGTTCTTCGCCGCTGAATTTCAGTTCCGTGGGCATGGAAGTGACGGACGCCGACGGCGACGGCAAAAACGAAATCTTCCTTCTGGACGACAGGGCGCTGCACGCCTACACCTTTTCCGCCGGGCAGATGCAGCCCAAGGGTGAATTCCGTCTCCCGGCGAGCAATACCTGTCTGAACGTGCGCTCCATGCCCCATCCTTCGGGCAAGGCCTGGATTATCGTCAACACGGTGGACTCCGGCGGGGTGCCCAATGCCTATATCCTCAACTGGAGCAACGGGCAGTTTTCGGAAGTCATGAGCAAGGTCCGCTGGTACCTGAACGTCGTCAAGCTGCCGCCCAATTTCCGCCCCACGCTTATCGGGCAGGAAGCCAACCCACCGCGGCTCTTCCGCATGGGCGTTCATGAAATGAACAGACAGGGCGACACCCTGGTTTCCGGCGGGCAACTCAACCTGCCCACGGAGGCCAACGTCTTCAGTTTTACCTGGCTGCCCGCGTCCAAAGGTGAAATCGGCGGCGAGAAACTGATTGTCCTGACCCGCGATGAAAGTCTGCGCACGTACAACTCCAAGCTCACCCGTCTGGCCGTGACCTCGGAACAATACTCCGGTTCCGCGGTCGGTCTGGCCATAGACCCCTCCATGCCGGGCATGAAACACGACAACCGGCAGCAACTGCCTTCCGTCTTTTACATCCCCATGCGCATGCCCGCCGTGGACCTTGAACGCGACGGCACATGGAAACTCATCGTCAACCGGCCCATTTCGACGGCCGCGCAGATTTTCGACCGCTACCGTTTCTTTCCGCAGTCGGAAATCCACTGCCTGTACTGGGACGGCATGGGCTTGAACCTGCAATGGAAAACGCGCCGCATCAAGGGGTCCATGGTGGACTATACGATAACCGACGCGGACAATGACGGCATCCCCGACCTCACGGTGTGCGTGAACACCCACCCCGGCGCGCTCGGCGTAAGCTCGCGCAGGACCATGGTCCTCATTTACCCGTTGGATATCTCCAGGACAAATCCCGACACAAATCCGGACAAGAGCGACCTGTACGACTGACCGCACGGCCGCGTCCGTTTTTACGAAAAGCGCCGGCCGTTTTACCGGCGGAGGCATGATGTCAATAAAACGAACAGCCTTTTTTTCTGTTGCGGCAGTATGCATCGGCCTGCTTTCACAGGTTTACGCCGCCCAAGGCGCGGAGCTTTCCGCCTGCACTACCATGATCGTCACTCCCGGAGCCGCCGCGGACGGCAGCGCCATGGTCAGTCATTCAGACGACAACGACCTCATGGATCAGAGTATTGTTTATGTGCCCGCGCGTGACTGGCCTCAAGGCGCGTTGCGCCCTGTGTACCCCTCCGCCGCTGCCCTGACGGACATGCCTGAATGGGACGCCTATCTCCTGCCGCGTTTGAACGCCCCCGAGCGCGCGCCGGGTTATGACCACCCGGAAGTCGCCCGTACAAAGCCTTTGGGGTTTATCGACCAGGTCGCCCATACGTATGCCTATCTTGACGGCAACTACGGCATTGTCAACGAACACGGCCTGATGTTCGGCGAATGCACCGACGGCACATATTTCACCACGGGGCCTGACCCGAAAACACGCCTTTTTTACAGTTCCGAACTGAGCCGGGTTGCCTTGGAGCGCTGTAAAACGGCGCGTTGCGCGGTGGAAACCATCGGCAGTCTCATCGAAACATACGGTTACTACGGTACCGGTGAAACCCTGCCGGTGGCCGACGGCACGGAAGCATGGGTCATCGAAACGGCTCCCTTGCCGAAGACGGCAACCGGGCCGGGCGGGCTCTGGATTGCGCAGAAAGTGCCGGACGGGGAGTTTTTCGTGGCAGCCAACGAGTTCCGCATCAGGGACATCTACCCGGACGGCAAAGGAAAGTATGAGCAGCTATACGGCAACACGCTGAAAACCATCGAAAAGCTCGGCATCGCCAAAAAGGGACCGGACGGCAGGTATGTGGACTGGCTCCTGACCGTAAGCCGGGGCGAATACAACCATCCTTACTATTCCCTGCGCCGCGTGTGGCGGGCGCTCTCACTTGTCGCGCCTTCCCTCGGCCTCAATGCCTGGGTCAAGGACGGAACGACCAGGGACTATCCCTTTTCCGTCAAGCCGGACAAACCTCTGACCCTTGCGGATATCCGGCGCATTCACAGCGATCATTATGAGGGCACGGAATTCGACTTGACCAAGGGTGTGGCCGCAGGCCCCTTCGGTAACCCCAATCGTTACCTCGGCCCCAACGACCCCAGCGGGGATGTCGGGGAACATAAAGACCTTAAAGGAGCTTGGGAGCGGCCGATTTGCATGTTCTACACGGGCTACACCTTTATCAGTCAGACCTTTGCCGAGCTTCCGTATCCGCTGCGGACAATCTGCTGGACGGCCTTGGATACGCCCGGTGAATCCGTATTTGTGCCGCTGGCTGTGGCTCCACTGCCGGCAAGCTATGCGCGGGGGGATACCCGGCGGTATGACAAGGATTCCGCTTGGTGGACCTACAATTTAGTGGCGGAATACGCCAATCTCAAATACAATTACATAATTAAGGATATTCGGGCCAGGGCGGCAACGCACGAAAAGCGCGGTGAGGAACTGGTGCGGGCACTCCGGCAACGCCTTGAGGTCACGGCCGGGGGAGACGGCAAAGACGTGCCGCCCAAGCCCGGAACGGCGGCCGTGATTTTCGGCGGGGAACTGCGGCGCAACGCCGAAGCCGTACGCGGAGACTGGCAGGAGTTTTTCTTTGAACTCACGGCAAAATATAACCAAGGATTCGTCAACAGCCCCGAGAGGATGGCCGAAACTGTAGGTTATCCGCAGGAATGGCTGGACAGGACCAATTACGCCGACGGCCCTACCGGCTACGAAAGACCGGAAAAGCGCCGCTGACCGGCTCGAAACTGCCGGCGGGCAGCTTGTTTCCCGGATAACCGGGACGGAAGCATCATCCTGACGCATGTGATAGGGTTACGTTTTGTTACATTGATCCGGAGGGAACGGTAAGCGTCCGCCAGATGTCTTTCACCTGGAACAGATTAAGAGCACGGACGCCGCGAACGGTAAAAGTCCGGTCACCGTTATACAGAACCGTTCCGGGCAGGACGGGCGTGACGCCCAGTGTGAGGAACCACTCAAGCCGCTTGACGAAATCCGTGGAAAAAGTCGCGGCGGACTTGATCTCAACCGGTACAAGCACTCCCTGCTCCCTGATGAGCAGATCAATCTCATTGCCGCGGGAATCTCGAAAAAAATAGATTTCCGGCCTGATTCCCCGATTCAGTGCGCTTTTCACGATGTCGACGATGACCAAATTCTCGTAGAGATTGCCCCGCAGAGGGTCGCGCGAAGCCTGCTCCGGCGTGTGGATGCCGAGCAGAAATGCGGCAAGGCCGACATCGGTGAAATATATCTTGGGCGACTTGACCAGCCGTTTTTTCACGTTCCCGAAAAACGGGGGCAGTTCAAATATCACATAGGATGCCTTCAGGACGGAAATCCAGTTCCTGATCGTTGCGGCTGAAGCGCCCGCGTCATTGCCCAGTGAAGCGAAATTGACAACTTGCCCCACACGCCCGGCCAGCAGTGTCAGGAATTTTTGAAACAGCGAGAGGTCGCGCAACTGGACCAAGGAACGGACATCCCTCTCAACATACGTTTGCAGGTACCCGTTGAAGAACCGGCGGGGTTCCAGACCCTCTTCATGGAGCCTTGGGAAAAAACCGCGACAAATCAAGTCAAAGGGGTCATGGACCGCGGTATACGTACGAAGTTCATTCAGCGAAAAGGGCCACAACGTCAGCATGGCCGTCCGACCCGCCAAGGATTGGCTGATCGCCTCATGCAACTGCGGCTGCCGGCTGCCGGTCAGGATGAACCGCCCGCGCTGCCCTGTGCCGTCAACCATGCCCTGAATATAGGAAAGCAATATCGGGAGCCGTTGTACCTCGTCCAGAATGCCGCCTTCCTCCATCCGCGCGAGAAAACTCCGCGGGTCGGCCTCTGCCGCCATGCGGATATCCGGGTCTTCCAGAGAAAAATACGGCTTGTCCGGAAACGTCATGCGGGCCAAGGTGGTTTTTCCCGACTGACGCGGCCCGAGAATGGTCACCACGGGATATTCCGCCGCGGAGCGCAGCAGTTCCTCGCTGATAGTTCGAGTGATCATGGCTTGGACCATAAGCGGGGTTTGCGCAAAACACAAATTTAATTTTTGATTAACACGAATTTCGCCGAAAAATTGCTCCGCTACTCATTACTCTCGCGCAGTTGCGCCCATTCGACTTCCAAGGCCGTTGCCGGACGATGCAGGGTGGAGGCGCGGAGGTTCGCGCTCACTCTCGACACGTCCTTGACAAAACAAGCGGGGCAGGATAGCCGTCCATTCATGATCCTCGTGAGCCTCACCGGCCGCAGAAGCCGCAAAACCCTTATCCTGCTGCAGGCGCTCGTGCTTTGCGCCCTCCTGACGGCGCCCGTAGGCGCATCCCTGACGCTTGCCGCGTCGGGTCGCCTCAACCCGGCCCTGTGCCCGATGCGGACCGTCGCTTCCGGATACGCAAACGCCCGCGGCATCCCCACGCCGGCGCTCCATGCGCATTCCATGCCCGCAGACGACTGCCGCGAACACCCCGAACAGGCAAATGCCGGGCTTGCGCACGCCGAACAGGCAAGCCCGGAACATACGCACGCCGAACACGCACACTCCGGCCATGAACACTCCGCACTCGCGCACGCCGGACAAGAACACGCCGGCGGCGGAGACTCCGGCCACGCGCGACACGATGCGCCCCCCGCGCAGGAAAACGACTGCCGTTGCGACCCCTATTCCATGTCCCGTTGTTTCTCGTTCACTCCCCCCGCGCTGCTCTCCTCCGGCGAAGCGTTCATCAGGCCCGCGCAACACGCGCTTCATGAACCACGCAACGAGATACCCGTCAAATCGCTGCACGCCGACAACCTCTTCCGTCCTCCCCGCATACCCGCCGCCTGAGCGGGACCGCCACCTTTCCCGCCCCAAGACCGGACGCTCCGACAAGGCCGACAAGCCCGCTTCGGCGCGTGTACTTCCGCGTCCAAGGCGCACCGCGCTCCCGCCTGACTCTCACCGACACGGACGCCGCAAAGCTCGGCTTTGCCGTCCCGCCCCTGATACCGGACCGCAATCAGCGCAACGTGCGTTCACCGGAACAGTTGCCGTTAAGTTGACGATACGGCAGCAACATATCCCGGGAACACCACGCCGGCGCCGCCGCTTCGGTATGCAACGATATTACAGGCGGTGATCCATGATTACGCACATACATCGGCACGCAAAGGCACTGTGCCTGTTTGCCGCCCTGCTTCCGGCATCCGCGTGCTCCCTGGCCCCGGAATATATCCGGCCGGAAGCTCCTGTTCCTTTGTCCATAACGGCCGCGCCCGCCGGCGCGCAAAACGCGGCCGGCACGTTCACCCTCGGACCGCGGACGTTTTTCCGCGACCCGCGTCTGCAGGAACTGATAGCCGCCGCCCTGCGGCAAAACCGCGACCTGCGCCTCGCCCTGCTGGCCGTTCAGGAAGCGGGCGCTCAGTATCGCGTGCAACGGGCCGACCGCCTGCCGCAACTGGACGGCGAAGCATCCGATACCTACGGCGGCGACCTGAAAGGCAAAGAAAGCAACAGTTACATGGTCGCGGGCGCGGCCGCCCTCGACCCGGACCTTTTCGGACGCCTGAAAAGTTTGAGCGAAGCAGCCCTGCAACGCTACCAGGCTTCGGAAGAAGCGGCCAAGGCCGCCCGTATCCTGCTCGTCGCCCGGACGGCGCAAAACTACCTGAACGAACGCTTGGCCGCCGAACTGCTTCGTCTGGCCGAACGCACCCTGCAAAGCCGGCAGGCGTCTCTCGCCTTCATTGAACGGCGTGTGCAGTCCGGCCAATCCTCGCTTCTGGACCTGGAGCAGGCCAGGGGCATGACCGAGTCCGCCAAAGCGGAAGTCGCCGCCCAAAAGAACGAACTCACGCGGGCGGAAAACGCGCTCAAACTGCTGCTCGGCTCCTTCGAGCCGCAAACGCTCCCTCCGCCGACCGCGCTCACGGACATGCGGTTCGCGGAGTTGCCCCAAGGGCTGCCTTCCTCCCTGCTTCTGGCACGGCCGGACATCATGGAGGCCGAACACGAACTGCAGGCGGCAAACGCAGACATCGGCGCGGCCAGGGCGGCCTTTTTCCCGTCCATCTCCCTGACCGGCAACCTGGGCGTCGTCAGCGAAGACCTGGGTCTGCTGTTCAGCGGCGCGACATCCGCCTGGACCTTCCTGCCGAGAATCGGCCTGCCCGTCTTCAGCGGCGGCCGCGACCTCGCCGGCCTGAATCTGGCGGAAGTCCGCAAGGAAAGCGCCGTAGTCCGCTATGAACAACGCATTCAGACCGCCTTCCGTGAAGTCGCGGACGCCCTGCTGACCAGAAGCGCCCTGGCGGACCGTCTGGCGGCCCAGAAACGCTACCTCCAGTCGCAGCAACTCGTGCTGCGCCTGGCGACAACCAATTACGTCAACGGCGCCGTCAGCTACCTCACGGTGCTGGACGCCCAGCGCAGCGTTTTCGATGCCGAACGTACCCTGCTCGGCATCCTGAGAGACCAACTCATCAACGACGTCGAACTCTACGCCGCCCTCGGCGGCGGTCTTGACGCTTCCTCTGACTCTGTCGAGGCTTTGCCTCAAACCCCACCGGGACTCCGCACCGGACCTCGCCGGGGCTTTGCCCCGGACCCTCGGCCTGAGCAGGCGCAAGGCCGAACATTGAAACATGGCAATGTCGATCTTTACGCCTCCGGCGGCCAGGGGGAATGATTCCCCCTACACTCCTTTTTTTGCGGATGCTCGTTACCACATTGATGTACTGCAAAATACGACCACAACACTATCAACTCAAGAGGCATCATCCCATGTACAGCCACACTGTATTGCCGACTCTGGTCCTTGCCCTCACCTTTGCCTTCGCTCCGGCCCCGGATTTCCTTCCCGCCGCCTTTGCCGCGCATGACGGCGGCCACGGCGGCCACGACTCCCACGGTACGACAGGCGGCGCAGCCGGCTCCGCGCCCGCCGCGAGCGCCGCGGTATATTCCGCCAAAGGCACGATAACGCGCCTGGAAAAGGTCGAAGGCAGCATCACCCTGCGCCACGAAGCCGTCCCGGCTGTCAGGTGGCCCGCCATGACCATGACGTTCCGCCTTGAGAATCCTTCTGCGGCGGACGGGCTGAAGCAGGGCGACGCCGTGCGTTTTGATTTCCGCAACGACGGGCCGACTCCCACCGTCGTGCATGTCGAGCCGTTGGAATGATCTCCCAATATCCCGGAGCAGCTCAATTTTTAGAGATGTTCACCTTTGAAGATACGCAACCGCAAACGGGGGGTGCAGGGGGAATCATTCCCCCTGCCGGGTCCAGGGCGGAGCCCTGGTGGGGTTCGGGGCAACGCCCCGATGGTACGGGGCAACGCCCCGGCCGCCGGAGGCATAAAAAAATAAGGAAACGGCATATGCGATACACAAGCTTCCGTTATATTCTGCTTCTGCTGTTTGTCGGCATAATCTTCGGCGACGGCGTGGATGTGTTCCGGCAGACGACGCCCGCCGGCTTTGCCGTGCGCGCGGCGCGGGCCGCGCCGGGGTCCGGGCATGCCGAGGGACATGCCGGACCCGGCGGGGAACGCAAGGTATTGTACTGGTATGACCCGATGTACCCCGACAGAAGATTCGACAAACCCGGCAAATCGCCGTTCATGGATATGGAGCTTGTCCCCCGTTACGCGGAAGACGGCGAAGGCGCGGGCATACGCATAGACCCCGTGCAGACGCACAACCTGGCCGTGCGCACGGAGAAGGTGAAGCGCGGCAGGCTTGTTTTTTCCCGCGACATCCCGGCCAACGTGGAATTCAACGCCTACAGGCTGGCCAGGGTGCAGCCCAGGGCCGACGGGTTTGTGGAGCAGACCTACGACCTAGCCGTCGGGGACACGGTGGAGGCCGGGCAGACCCTTGTGGAAATCACGGTGCCCGCATGGGCGGCCGACCAGAGCGAATACCTGCTGTTGCGTTCCCAGCGCGCCGCGCCGGAAATCGTGCGCGGGGTGCGCGAGCGGCTGCGTCTCTCCGGCATGCCGGAGGAAATGCTGAAAATCGTGGACACTACCGGCCGCGTTCAGACGGGCCTGACCGTCAAAGCGCCGCTGGGCGGCGTCATCACCTCCCTGGACGTGTATCCGGGGATGAATGTGGACAAAGGCATGACCCTTGCGACCATACAGGGCACGAATCCGGTATGGGTTACGGCCGACGTGCCGGAACGGGACATTCACCTTGTCGGCGGCAAACGCATACGGGTGACGGTCCCGGCATACCCGGACAGGGTTTTTTTCGCCGAGTCCGCAACCCTGTTGCCCAAGGCGGACCAAGCAACGCGCACCGTGCCGTTGCGCCTTACGCTGGATAATGCGGAAGGACTGCTCAAACCCGGACTGACCGCCTCCATACGCCTGCGCGGCGAGAGTGAGGAAAGCCTGCTCATACCCACGCAGAGCCTGATCGATCTCGGCGACGAACAACGCGTCGTCGTGCGCGCGGCGGACGGCTCTTTCGTGCCCAAGCGCGTCCGGGTGCTGCGCGCGTCACGCGACGCGACCGCCGTGCTCGACGGGCTGGAGGAAGGCGAGGACGTGGTGGTTTCCGGCCTCTTTCTCATAGATTCGGAAGCCAATCTGCGCGGCGCCCTGGACCGCATGCGCGCAACCGACAGGGAGGCCGAATGATCGCCGCTCTTATCCGGGCCTGCACGGCCAACCGTTTTTTCGTGCTCCTCGCCGCGGTCATACTCTCGGCCTGGGGGGTGTGGGTCATTACGCAAACCCCCATTGACGCCCTGCCGGACCTTTCCGACGTGCAGGTCATTATCAGAACATCTTACCCCGGCAACGCTCCGCGCCTTGTGGAAGACCGCATCACCTACCCGTTGAGCACGGCCATGCTTTCCGT
>JAITEY010000207.1 GCA_031281815.1 Desulfovibrio sp.
CCCCCGGACTCCCTCACCTGTCCCTCACTCCGTTCGGGACGGGTGAAACTCCGGCTCCTTTCATCGAAATCCCGCGCTCAGCGTCGCCTTGACAATGTCATGTATCGCCTTGCGCGTAAGAACCCGCTGATTGTCGCTCCCCTTGAACGCCGAATCCGGAGAGCGCAGTTCCTGAATGTACGGGCCGTCCACAAGGATATCCGTCAAATAAAGCAGCCTGCGGATATCGTTGTCCCGCTCCGCCGACCGGGCAAGGTCTTCACAAAGGTATCCGGTATACGTGACAAGGCTTTTCCCCGCCCGTTTCACATGTTCCGCCGCAACACAGGCCGCCCGCGCCTGCAAAAAAGGCTCTCCCCCGGAAAGCGTCATACCCGACAACAGGGGATTCGCCCCGAACTGCGCGATAATCGCGTCCGTATCGGCGCTGTACCCTCCGGCCGGGTCATGCGTACCGGGGTTGTGGCATCCCCTGCAGCGGTGGGGGCACCCCTGCATGAACACCACAAAGCGCAACCCCGGCCCGTCGACTATGGATTCCTCAACAATGCCGCTCAGGCGAATACTGTGCCCCATGCTTCACTCCGCGGCGCATTTCACCCTGTCATGCGCGTCACTCCGCGGCATAGTTCGGCGCCTGCGGAGAGCTTCACTCGGTCGAGTGCTTCACTCTGTCCCGTTCCTCGGCTCTTTTGGCGTTGTTGAAGCGGTCGAGCGTACCGACAAGATACCCGGTAATTCTGCGGGTGCGCTCGAAACCGACGTTTTCCCCGACCGTTTTGTGAACATTTTTGAGCTTCGCCTGTTTTTGCGTGTCAAGCAGCACTGTTGTCTCCTTGTGCAGGTTGAAGTGTTACAGATGAAGTGCCGCGGTATTGCGTATCCGGCCGCTCTCCGGCCTGTGCCGGCGTTGCGGCGGCCGGGCGTCCGCTGCGCAAAATTGCCCTATTGCTTGTGTACGGGAACATCGGGATAAATCTTCCGCAAGGCGTTGAGAAAATCAACGTCGACGCCTTCGCCTTCCTTTCTGCCGCAACGCGGGCAGACATCGTGGATGACGCCGATATAGCCGCAGACCGGGTCGCGGTCCAAGGGATGGTTGACTGAGCCGTACCCTATCCCCTGCTCGTGCATACAGCGGATGACGGCTTCGAACGCCTCAAGGTTTTTGCTCGGATCCCCGTCCAGTTCGACATAGGTGATGTGGCCGGCGTTGGTAAGGGCGTGGTACGGCGCTTCCAGCCGAATTTTACGGAAGGCTTTGACGGGAAAGTAGACAGGGATATGAAAGGAGTTGGTGTAATACTCCCTGTCCGTCACGTCGGGCAACACGCCGTATTTCTTCCTGTCGGCGGCGACGAAGCGTCCGCTGAGGCCTTCGGCCGGCGTGGCGATCAGCGTGAAGTTCAGCCCCGTTTCCCGCGACGCTTCGTCCGCGCGCCTGCGCATGTGGCCGACAATCTTCAGGCCCAGTTCCTGCGCCCCGTCATCTTCACCGTGATGTTTTCCGATCAGCGCCTTGAGCGCTTCCGCCAACCCGATAAACCCGATGGTCAGCGTCCCGTGCCGGATAACCTCGTCAATGCGGTCGTCCGGCCCGAGCTTGTCCGAGTCCAGCCAAATACCCTGCCCCATGAGAAAAGGATAATTGCGGACCTTCTTCGCGCCCTGTATTTTAAACCTGTGCATAAGCTGGCGGAAAACAAGATCAATTATCTCATCCAGCCGGGAGAAAAAATTGTCGACTTCGCCCCCGGCCTCAATGCCCAGGCGGGGCAGGTTCACCGACGTGAAACTGAGGTTGCCGCGCCCGCATGTGACCTCGCGGGATCCGTCGTACACGTTGCCGATGACGCGGGTTCGGCACCCCATGTAGGCGACTTCGCTGTTGTAGTCGCCCGGCTTGTAATAGCGCAGGTTGAACGGCGCATCCAAAAAGCTGAAGTTGGGGAAGAGCCGCTTGGCGGATGTCTCGAGCGCCGCCCGGAACAGGTCGTAATTGGGGTCGCCGGGGTTGTAGTTGACCCCTTCCTTGACCTTGAATATCTGCACGGGAAAAATGGGCGTTTCCCCGTTGCCCAGTCCGGCCTGCGTCGCCCGGAGCAGATTCTTGACGACCATGCGGCCCTCGGGGGAAGTGTCCGTCCCGTAATTGATGGAACTGAACGGTACCTGCGCTCCCGCCCTGGAATTCATGGTGTTCAGGTTGTGAATGAGGGCTTCCATGGCCTGGTAGGTGCGCCGATCCGTCGCGGCCGACGCTTCGGAAGCCGCGTAAGCTTGCGCTTTGCGCAGCAAATTCCCATGGTCGGAATCAGGCGGGGATTGCGGAAGCGTCGCCGGCGCTTCGGCGCCGGGCATGCGCAGGCTCGCGCCGTCGCGGGCCGACAACCGGGCGGCCCGCTCCTCGGCCTGTTCCCGGCTCAGCCCTTCGGCTATCTGCAGGAAAGCGCGGAAGGCCTTTTCATACTCTTTCCTGTACGTCTTGCGCACGCCCTGAGCCATGGCGAAATCAAAATTGGGCAGGCTCTGCCCGCCGTGCATTTCATTCTGGTTGGCCTGGATGGCAATGCACGCCAGCGCCGAACAGCTTTCAACGGAATTGGGTTCCCGCAGGTGTCCGTGGCCCGTGGAAAAACCGTTTTTGAACAGCGGAATCAGGTCGATCTGGCAACAGGTTTCCGTGAGCATGTAAAAATCTTTGTCGTGGATGTGGATGTCGCCGCCGATATGCGCCGCTGAGGCGTCTTTGGGAAGAATGTAGTTGTCGATGAAAAATTTCGACCCCTCGGAACCGTACCTGAGCATGGTTCCCATCGCCGTGTCGCCGTCAATATTGGCGTTTTCACGTTTGATGTCCTCTTCAAGCGCCGGTGACCACGTCAATTTTTTATAAATGTCCATCAGATACGATTCGGCATTGCGTATCTTGGCGTGTTCGGCGCGGTAGAGAATATAGGCCTTTGCGGTTTTCGCGTACCCGTAACGGATCAGAGATTCTTCGACTACATCCTGAATTTCCTCAACGTGGCGCAAATTCCGGGCCTTGAGGGTCTTGCACACTTTTTCCGTGACGAAAAGCAAATCCGTGGAGGTCATTTCCTCCTCGCCCACAGCCTTGTTGGCTTTGCTGACGGCGTTGAGAATCTTGGTGGAATCAAAGGGAGCGGGCGTCCCGTTGCGCTTGATGATTGTTTCGGACACGGTATCCTCGTCGTCGTCATTGCTGTTGCTGCCCGCGGGCAGACAAAAAAAATTCCCCATCCCTGCGGGAACGGGGAGGAAACGTATTTATCCTCTCGTCTCGCCCGCCGGCAAAGTCCCGTTGCCGCGGGGTCGTCTCCTGTGACGCCTGAAAAAAGCAGGTCTTCCGGCTTGCCGACTTTCTTTTCAGCCTTCCCGGCCTCACGGCCAGTGGCGTACGGGGAAAAGATGCGTTATACGGCTTACGGCGGCGGGTCCGCTCCCGACTTCAACGGGATTCCCTATTAAGCCCGTGGGCGCTTTTTTTAAAAAATATCTAAAGTACATTGCCCCGTCAAATTTTCCATCTCCCCGCAACAATTGAATCTCTTCTATAACAACGCAGGATAATAAAATTTTTTTTATGAAAATTTTTTCGATGCCGCCCGGTTGTCGCCCGTGGACGCACTGCCGTACTCTTTTTGCGGGGGTGAAGCCCCGATGCATCGGCGTTTCCATAGAGGCGCGGTTTCCTCGCGTCAATGCTGAAAAAACGGTCGAGCGCCGGGACCCGCCTTGCTTTTTTGCCGCCGTTGCTCCAGTATTCCGTGCGGGCATGCAGCGTCTGCCTGCTCGAAAAAAGAGGTCCGACGTTGCGCCGAGCCGGCCGTAATTTCGATGCCGAGCCGAACAAGAAAAGCGATGTCCGTCACAAAAGCCTTTCCCGTTGCGGGCGCGTTGCCCGTTGAGCCCGATTCCGGCAGGGTAACCTCCCCGCTTTTTTTGTCGCCCGCCCAGGCAGGCTTCCCTTCCCCCGCCGATGATTATGTGGACCGCAAGCTTGATCTGCACGAGCATTTGGTGCGCAACAGCGTTTCCACTTTTGTCCTGCGCGCCTCGGGCGATTCCATGATTCGGGCGGGCATCCGGGACGGCGATCTTCTCGTGGCCGACCGTTCCCTGCGGCCCGTCAACGGTTGCGTGGTCGTAGCCGCCGTCGGCGGCGAGTTGACGATCAAGTACTTTGTGCAACGTCGCGGACGCGCCCTGCTTGTTCCGGCCAACGAGGCGTATCCGGAACTCGACGTAACCGAACGCGAAGATGCCGTAATCTGGGGAGTCGTGACCTATGCCGTCCACAAACTCGCCCCGCGCCCTCTGGGCGCTGGTTGACTGCAACAACTTTTTTGCCTCGTGCGAGCGGCTTTTCCGGCCGGATCTGGCAGACAGGCCCGTTGTGGTGTTGTCCAACAACGACGGCTGCATTGTGGCGCGTTCCAATGAAGCCAAGGCGTTGGGCATAGGCATGGGAGAACCCGAATTCAAAGTCAGGGAACTCCTGCGTATGCACAAAGTCGCCGTTTTCTCGTCCAACTACGTCTTGTACGGCGACATTGCCTCCCGCGTCATGCGAACGTTGGAGAGCATAGTCCCGGACGTGGAACAGTATTCCATTGATGAAGCGTTTGTGCCGCTGCGCGGGGCGCTCGCCGCCGATGCCGACGGAATCGCCGACGAGATGTGGCGGCGCGTGCGCCGGTGGACGGGCATAGGGGTAGCGGTTGGCCTCGGCGCGACCCGCACCCTGGCGAAAATCGCATCGGAGAAAGCGAAAAAGGGCAACGGAGTTTGTCGTCTCGACGCCGGACCGGAAGCGGACGGGATATTGGAGGCAACGCCGGTAGGCGATGTCTGGGGCATCGGCAGAAAATCGGATTTGAAACTGCGCTCGTACGACATTTACACGGCGCGGCAACTGCGCGATGCGGACGGGGCGCTGATCAGGAAACTGCTCGGCATAGCCGGGACGCATACGGCTCTCGAACTGCGCGGCATACCCTGCCTGGATGCCGCGAACGCTCCGATGCCCAGGCGGAGCATGGTATCGTCCCGGTCATTCGGCGAAAAGGTCCGGGACAAGCAATACCTGGCCGAGGCGCTCGCCATGCATGCTTCTCTGGCCGGAGAGCGGCTGCGCAAGGAAACATTGGAAGCCGGCGGATTGACCGTGCATATCCGGACGTCGCGGCACGGGGTAGAAGCGTTTTACGACGAAACGGCTTCGGTAACGCTTGCCCGGCCCACGTCAAGCACGCGAGACCTTATCCGCGCGACGGCGCGGGGGTTGGAGGCTGTTTATCGACCCGGCCACGCGTACGCCAAAGCGGGCATAATCCTGTACGACCTTGCCGCGCCCGGCAGCCGCCCCGGCAACCTGCTCGATTGGGTCAACGCCGAAGCCGTCGACAAAAAATGCGACACAAAGCTGATGCGCGCGCTGGATGCGGTCAACCGACGCTTCGGGCGCGGCATGCTCCGGTTCGCGGCTGAAGGTGAACGTGAGGCCCCGTGGCGCGTCAAAAGCAACAGGCGCTCGCCGAGGGCCACAACGGCCTGGGACGAACTGCCGATGGTTAAATGCTGATTGTGTGAGGAAGAGCCTCACGCCTGTATTAGTGAAGAAGCATTTTTCATACCTGTTGTCCGAAAAGCGCATACTCCGGCGTTGTTTCCCCTTTGAGGCAGGGGGGAAGGTACTTTTTCAACACGGCCATAACGATGTTGTGGTCAAGCGGCTTGCTCACATGGTCGATCATGCCGGCCTGAAGACAGCGCTCGATGTCTTCACGGAAGGCGTTGGCGGTCATGGCGACAATGGGGATCTCCCG
>JAITEY010000208.1 GCA_031281815.1 Desulfovibrio sp.
CTACGTGAGCATTGGGAATGCCCGGCAACGCTGCGGCGTATATACGGCGTTCTGGTAGTCGTATTTATAGGCTCCGCGTGCGCCATTGTGCTGAATGCCTGGGGCCTGCTGCCGGAACCTTATGCCCGCGCGGTGCCGCGCAGTCCCTTCGATGCCATCCGCATGGCCTTCAGCCTGATCCTGGTCGTGGAAGTTCTGGAGTTGATTTTCACGGTTGCGGATTCCGTATCCAAGGCCATGGGCAAGCAACTTGAAATCATGGCCCTGCTCCTCCTGCGCGAATCGTTTACCGACATCAGTCTGCTCAACGCCGGCGCTTCGTTGGACCAAGACCCGCTTTTGCTTGCGCAGATAGGCGTGACGGCCGTGTCCGGGCTGCTGCTTTTTGCCTTTCGCGGCATTTTCCGGCGGCTGCACACGCCTTACGGGCACAGCAACATCAGGGGCTACGTCTGCGCCAAGAAATATATCTCCCTTTTCCTCCTGCTGACCTTTATCCTGGGGGGTGCTTACGACTTGGGACGTATGGCCGTCACCGGGGAAAAAACGGTCTTTTTCCACATTTTCTACACGGTGCTCATTTTTACGGACATCCTTCTGGTGTTGGCCGGCCAGTATTACATGCCCTCGTTCCAGGCCACCTTCAGAAATTCCGGTTATGCCGTGAGCACCCTGCTCATGCGTATGTCCATGGGGGCGCAGCACCTGACGGGGGCGCTGCTCTGCGTGCTTGCCGGCCTGTACCTGCTCGGCCTGGCCTGGACCATATCCCGGTTTGCCGACGTGTGCCCGGAAGACGCGGAACGGCAGAGCCGGCAGCGCTGACGCCGGTATTTTTCAGCTCAGGGGTAATTCCATGCTGATCACCGTGCCGCCGCCTTCATTGCGCAAGGCGCGTACATAGCCGCGGTGGTCCGTGACGATGGAGCGCACGATGGTCAATCCGAGGCCGGTGCCGCCTTTTTTGCGGGAAAAATACGGCTCAAAAATGCGCGACCGCTCTTCTTCCGTCAGCCCCGGACCGTTGTCCGCCACGTCGATGCGCACAAGGTTCAGCGCAGGCGGACAGGACACCGTGACGCGCACGAGCGGGTCGACGTTTTCTCCCCGGCTCAGGACTTCGGCGGCATTGCCGAGTATGTTCATAAAAGCCCTGTTCATGGCCTCCCCGTCTATGGGCAGGGGCGGCGGCGCGTCCGCCGTGACGAGTTCCCAGCGTATCTCGGCGTGGCTGTTGCGGTAAAGCTCCAACACGGTGTGCAGCAGGGCGAGGATGTTGTCCGGCCGGGGCCGGACTTCCGGAAGTTTGGCGAAAGCCGAAAATTCCTGAACCATGCTCTGCAGGTGCTCGACCTGCCGGACGATGAGTTCCGTGCTCTGCGTGAACGCCGGATCCCTGACAAGGGGGCCGAATTTTTTTGCCAGACGT
Source organism: Desulfovibrio sp. (assembly GCA_031281815.1). Taxonomy (GTDB): domain Bacteria; phylum Desulfobacterota; class Desulfovibrionia; order Desulfovibrionales; family Desulfovibrionaceae; genus Frigididesulfovibrio. The sequence continues at coordinate 1,430 of JAITEY010000208.1, forward strand.
TGGGCCGAGAGTTTGATGGGCGTCAGGGGGTTTTTGATTTCATGGGCGATACGCCGCGCCACTTCGCGCCACGCTGCCATGCGCTGCATGCGCTCAAGCTCGGTGATGTCCTCGAAAACAGCTACCGCCCCGCGGTATGCGTCCCCTGCGGCGAAACCCACAGTATTCAGGAGCAGGCGCTTTTCTTCCCCTGCAATGCTCAGGTCGACGCTCTGCCGGTTGCGCGACTCGGCGCGCCGGCGCAGGCGCTCCCGCACGGCCCTGTCCATGACGCCGTAGGTTTCCGGCATGAGTTCGCCGAGCCGCCGCCCGACGACGGCCTTTGGGTCCAGGTTCAGGATTTCGCCCGCTGCCTTGTTGACGGTGGATATGCGGCCTTCGTCGTCAAAGGAGACAACCCCGGCTGCAATGTTGTCGAGCACGGTTTCCATGTATTTGCCGTGCCGCGCCGTTTCCTGGTTCTGCTGCTCCAGAAGGCTGTAAGCGTCCGTAATTTCCCGGCGGCTTTTCTCCAGATCCGAGGCCATGCTGTTGAACGACCGGATGAGCATTCCGAATTCGCCCTGCCGGTCTTCCGTCAGGCGTACGCTGAGGTCGCCTGCGGCAATCCTCTCCGTGCCTCGCGCCAGGGCGGAAACGGGCGAGGTCAATTCCCGCGCCAAGCGGAGGCCGAACCAGACAGCCCCCAGAATAATCAGCGCCGTCAGTACGCCCAGGCTGCTGTACAGCATGAGTTTCAGCGGATTTTTGATATTGCGCAGGTGGCTGTATTCCCGTGAGCCGCGCATGACCAGCTCCGTGCCCGCGGAAAAGCCGGGACCGAGTTCCACACCTGCCAGGAGCAGCCGTTCGGCATCCGCGTCCAGGGCGACGGCTGCGAACAGATAGTCCTGCGTTTCTGCGGAAATGCGCATAATATCATAGCCCTGCAGCCGGATTTTTTCCCTGTCCGGCTTTTTGCCCGCCTGCTTTGCGGCCGCAAGCGCCGCATCGTCCGCAGGCGTTCCGCCCGCATAGCCCGCAGCATCAAAGACAGCGACCGGGCCGGTGTCGTATTCGCGGGCTTTGGCCCGCAGTAGTTCCCGGCCCGCTTCGCTTTCCGCATCCGTCCCCGCTTCTTCCAGCGCCGCCTTGATGTTTTCCACCCGGCGCACCAGAGATTGCCCGGTGCGCTCGTACAGGGCGCCGACCAGTTCCAAGGCTGTGGCCATGGAGGTTTCAACGCGCTCCTTGAACCAGAAATCCATGGAAAGCTGCACGTACTTGGTGGTGATGAGACACATGAGCAGACAGGGCAGGAGGGAAAAGGCCACAAAGGCCGCCGCCAGACGGGCGCGCAGCCCCGATCCCAGAATGCCGCGCCGGCGTTCCAGGAGCAATTTGAACGCGTTACGCAGCACTATCAGCAAAATACCGATGAGCAGCACAAAGTTGACGTTGAACATGACCACGAACAGGCTGTCGCCGGACCTGAACTGTTCAAACTGTATCCAGGTCAGGAGCAGGACAAGCAGAAAAGCCAGGGCGGCGAACAGCAGTTCCCTGCGCCTGCGTTTGCGGTCCCTTGCGACGAGGTCCGCTTCGGAAAGGGGAGGAGGGGGCGTATCGGCGGGAAAGCTTTGTTCGGGGCGTTTTCCGGTGTTTTCAGCCTGTCGTTCAAGGAGGCGGTCCCGAGCCGGAAGTTCCGCTGCGGAGAGAGGAGGAGGGGGCGTATCGGCGGGCAAGGATTGTCCTCGACGTTTCACGGCGTCGCTTGTCCGTCACCGTCGGCGGTGTCGAACGCGAACGGCAGAGTGAAGTGCAGTTGCGGCGCTACTTCGGAAGACCAAAAAACAAAGTTCTTCTGCAACCACGGCGGCACATCGGCGTGCCGCAGGGTAACGCGCAGCTCGACGGCGAACTCCTCGTCTTCGCCTTCAGCGCGCAGCGTTTTAAGCGAGACAAGGGGAAGCGTCAGTGTTTTCCAGCCCGCATGCAGCAGGCGGGTGAGGTTTCTTTCCCGTATATCTCCTGCATCTTCCGCGCCGGGCACGGTCAGCAGAAATTCGCGGCTCAGGGGGTCATGGCGGAGGAGGAAAACGCGCGTTTGCCTGCCGAGTTCGGCGTTGCCGAGCAGGGAGCGCAGGCGTTCCACGGACGCTTGTATCTCCAATTCCAGGACGGCGCCGTCTTTCAACAGGTCGCGCAGGCCCGCTTCGTTGTCGACGGCTATGGAGATATCCGCGACGAGGAATCCCTCGGCCGTGCGCAACGCGGGCGGGGGGTCGGCAATCAACCGGTGCGCGGGCGCGGCGTACGCGGAAGTGCCGAAAAAGCACAGCAACATGAGCAGGAAACAAACTGCGGGCCGGGCAGCCTGTTTCCAAGCCGGGAATGCGTCTGCGGGATTCATGACGGTTATGCCGACCGGAAAGCGCTTGCGCGGCGCTATTGCACTTTGCCGAAGCTGTCGTTCATGAGCGAAGCCAGGATTTTGCCCGAACAGGAGAGGTCGAAGCGCGCTTTGGCGTCCGTCAGTTCCCGCGCGGCGTCGACGGGCTCCTTGGCTTCGGCGTATGTCCTTTCCTGGATCATGGCCGAAAAGGCGTCGGCCACGGCCGTCAGCCGGCCGAAAGGACTTATGCTCTTGCTGTGTTGCGGATAGCCCGAGGCGTCGAGGCGTTCGTGGTGTTCCAGCGTCGCCAGGCGCATCAGGTCAAAACTCTGGTCAAGCTTGTGCATGAGTTTGTATCCGGTGACGGTGTGCGGCGGTATTTTTTCCTTTTCCTCCGGCTTGAGCGGTGTTGTTTTGTTGAGGATGAAGGCAGGCACCTTGGCCATGCCCACATCGTGCAGAAGCAGGGCAAGGGCCGCCTGATCCAGGTCTTTGCGCTTCATGTTTTCGTTTACCGGATAGACAAAAAGCCACAAGCCCACGCTCATGGTATTGATGCAGTGCCGGCTCAGGGTAAATTTTCCGGTATGCAGGCGGCGGACAAAGAGACGCAGCCTGTGCATATCCGTCCACAGGTATTCGGTCAGCACCTGCACGTCGTGGTATAACTGTTCGAACAGGGTCTTCACCGGCTGCTCGAAAAATTCCGAAAGACGAAGATCCAGGGCGCGGATACAGATGTCCGCGACCTCGCGTTCTTTGAGGTTGCGGTCGACGAGTACCAGATCAAGCTGTTTGACGATATGCTGCGAATAGACGGGGTGGTCCTTGCGTGAGACAAAAAGATTTCCTTCGGCGCACAGGGTGCGTATTTCTTCGGTCTGCTCATTGGACAGGCGAGTATCCTTGCGGGAATACGTGAGAAGCTGGGCCACTTTTTCATCAAGCACAAAGAGGTCCAGGGGAAGGCGATACTTCGGAAAGCTGTCCAGTATGGATTCGCTTATCTGGTAGTATTCCTCGGCAACGGCGGCAAGGGCATCGGCGTCGGGCATACGCGGCTACTTGGTGTACATTTTTACGAGATTGGTGCCGGAGGATACCTGATCCTTGCGGAATTGTCCGGCTGTGATCACGCAGAGGTCGCCTTTGTCGAGTTCGGGGCAGGTATCGATAAAGCGTTCCGCTCTTTCCAGGTGACCCGGCAGGGAAGCATCCGCCGTACGCGGCAGCACTCCCCAGGAAAAATTGAGATGCCGCAACATTTTCGGGTCGGGGGTCAGTCCGTAAACGGGCTGCCTGGGACGTTGCGAGGACAGGCTGCGCGCGGCCGCCCCGCTCATGCTGTGGGCCACGATAGCCTTGGCGTTGCGGCGTTCCGCCAGCAAGCAGGCGGAATAGGAGAAAAAGTCCGCCGCCGTGTCCGGCATGTGGTACCGGGAAAGGTGGGTGCGTTCCAGCAGCAGGGCTTCGGCTTCGGCAGTGATGGCCGACATGAAGGATACGGCCTCGACGGGGAAGCGGCCCATGGCCGTTTCTTCGGAGAGCATGACGCAATCCGTGCCGTCGAGCACGGCATTCGCCACGTCGGTGGTTTCGGCGCGGGTGGGTATGGGGTTGTTGACCATGGAGAGGAGCATCTGCGTGGCCACGATGACCGGTTTGTTCGCGTTGTTGCAGGCCGCTATGATGCGTTTCTGCATGGTGGGAAGCGTGGGCATGGGGCACTCTATGCCCAAGTCGCCGCGCGCCACCATAAATATATCCGCGACTGCGAGGATTTCCTCCAGACGGTCCACGGCGTTCTTGCGTTCCAGCTTGACGCAGACGGGGATAGAGTAGCCGGCCTTCTTGATTATGGAGCGGGCCTCAAGCACGTCTTCCGGGGTCTGGACAAAGGACAGGGCAACGGCGTCCGCGCCCAGCGCAAGACCGTCGAGCAAATCTTTTTTGTCCTTGTCCGTCAGGGCGGGCAGCATGATATGTTTGCCGGGCAGAGCCAGACCCTTGCGGGAGGTCACGATGCCGCTGTTGTCGGCTTTCATGACCACGCCGCCGCTTACCCTGGAATCGACCAGGAACTGCAGGGTGCCGTCGGCCAGCACAACCCTGTCGCCGCATTCCATGTCGTCGAGCAGTTCTTTTTTGTCGAAGGGGATATACTGCATATCGCCCCGTTGCGGCCGCTCCGGCCCCAGAAAGGCCAGATCGCCCTTGCTGAAACTCAGCGAACCCTCTTCAATCGCGCCTATGCGGATTTTCGGTCCGGACAGATCCTGCATAACGGTTATGGGGATACCGTGTTTTACCTCAAGGTCACGGATGGTCTTGATGGTAGCCGAAAAATCCGCGGCCGTGCCGTGCGAGAAATTCAGGCGCACGATGCGGACCCCGGCGTCGATAAGCTGCGAGAGCTTTTCCGGAGTGTTGCAGGCAGGTCCGATGGTGGCCACTATTTTTGTTTTCATCGAAAATTCCTTACTTGGTTTCCTGCCGGCGGATAAGTTCAAGGGCGGTCTTGTCCGCCGGGACGCTTTCGCCCATGAAATCCAGCCGGGCGTTGAATGTCCTGCCTTCTTCCCAGACAAAGGGTGTTTTGCCGTCCGGCATGCGGTTCAGTTCAAGCACGTTCACGGCGCGCCCCTTGCCGTCCGGGCGCAGCCAGATAAGGCCGGGAACCTTTTCGGCCAGGGAAAAGCCGAAACCCACCCCTTCGCCGCCGCCCAGAATACAGTCGAAAATCCCGCCGGCTTCAGACAAAAAGCTCTTTTCCGCCACAAGGCCCCAAGGGCTGATTCCGAGAAGCAACGGAACCTGCCCGCGCAGTTTTCTGCCCTTTTCCAGCACTTGACGCGTCTGATCCGGCGTCGGCCCCTTGCCGGGCACGGGGCCTTCAGGGAAAAAGACGATGCCGACGGGTCCGGCCGGGGTCTGCAGTATTTTGTCGCGAGGTTCCCTGCCGATTTCAAGATATCCCGCCGGAATGCCGCCGGCGTCGTTGTGCAGCCAGACGGCCGCGTTGCGGGAAATCCAGCCTGCATTCACCTGCAGCATCGCCTGCAGTTTACGGGTGAAGACGGCTTCGGCGGCCGAGGGCCGGGCCGCATTGCGTTTTTTTTCGGCAAGGTGCCCGAAGCGGAAGGGGTCGTCGGCAGTGAATTCGTAGGGACCTGCGAGCATCAGACAGGGCTTGCCCGCATTGCGGTATTCGCGGAACAGCCCGATGCGGCGGGCCATGCCGCCGTATGTGCCGTTGCCGCAAGTCGGGCAGGGGCGTGTTTCTCCGAAGGTGGACGCATTGTAGAAAATGGTCAGCAAGGGGTCAACGGCCCGTAATTCGCCGGACGCGGAGAACAGCCCGCCGCCGGCATACGGCGTCGGGGCGGCGGCAAAGGCCGCCGGCGCGCCTGCTGCTGCGGGAAGCAGCAAAGCGGCCGCAACAATCCGCAATGCGGCTCGTGCCGCGACGGGCGGCAACGTTGCGGCAGCCGTACGCCATGCGCCCGCCGTTGCAAAAAACAGCGCGGCGGACACAGCGGCCCGCAATGCGCCGAAAACCGCAGGGGCGGCGGCAAACGCCTTGAAAGGGGAAAGGCTCCTTTCCCGCACTATCCGGGACCACAGCATTGCGGTAGGCTCAGGAATTGACGAATTCTTTAAGTTCCTTGCCGGCGCGGAAAAAAGGAAGTTTTTTCGGCGCCACTGAGACCACCTCCCCGGTTTTGGGGTTGCGCCCCGCATAGCCGGCGTATTCTTTGATCTTGAAGCTGCCGAGTCCGCGTATTTCTACGCGCCGTTCAGCCAGCAGGGCTTGGCGGATGCTGTCGAAAAAAGTGTTGACGACCGTGGCCGCCTCGTCTGCCGAAAGAAAGTTTTCTTCGGCCATTATCTTGATAATCTCGCTTTTGTTCATCAAAAATTCCTTTATGGTTTGCAGGCTCTCGCTTCAGCTCTGAAGGAGATTTCCGTCCGACTTCCGGCGAAGCGGCTGCAACGGAAAGACGGCATACCGTGCGCGGTCCCGGATTGTTCTTGTTTTCAAACAGCTTACTACGAAAGGGAAGTCCGGTCCAGCAGAATATCGCCGATACTGTGTCACGCGGCGCTTGTCCCTTCGCTATAACTCAAAGGAATCGCTGATTTATTTTTTTGAGGGTGCCTCCGCTGCTCAGTCGACGGCGCTTACGTTGCGCAGGGGGGCGCCGAGAGCTTCGCCGGCAGGCAGAGCACTGCGCAGTTGTTCCAGTTTTTCGGCCGCCGTCATGCAGTCCTGGGAGGCCGGCGAACGCGGCGCCAGTTCCATGAGCGGGCGCTGTTTGCGCACGGCTTCCGTCAGCCCCCTGTCTGCGCGTACTTCACAAAGAAAAGAGGGCGCGAAGCCGAGAAAGCGTTTGCATACGGCCGCCAGACGGTTGAAGGTTCGCTTCGCCTCTGCCTGGGATTCCGCCATATTCACGATGATATGGAAGTCCGTCACGTCGTAGCGGGCCGACAGCACTTTCATAAGAGCGTAGCTGTCGGTAAGGGAGGTCGGCTCCGGGGTAATCACCACGAGGCGCAGGGTGGTCATGGATGCGAAATTCAGGACGGTGGGCGAGATGCCCGCCCCGATGTCCATGCAGACGAAATCGTATTCGGCGGCCAGGGGATTGAGCTTGTCCCGCAACATGCTGCGCGCCCCCGCGTCCAGATCCACGAAGTCCGCCATGCCGGAGTTGGCGGGCAGCAGATCCAGCCCCGGCCGGCCGCCGGCGCCGAAAGGAAGCAGAATGTCCGCCGGGTCCTGGTTGTTGATGAGTATGTCCTGCATATGCTTTTCCGGGGCGATGCCCAGGAGGACGTCCATGTTGGCCAACCCCATGTCGCAGTCTATAAGCAGCACCTTGCGGCCGCGCAGATGCAGGCCGCAGCAGATGTTCAGGGCCAGATTGCTTTTGCCCACACCTCCTTTGCCGCTGAGTACGGCAAAGCTGACGGATTTTCTGTTCATGGCAGTTTACTCCGCATCCATATCGGCGAACAGGAATTGTTTTTCGCCCGCATGGACCAGGCTTGTCCGATCCTTGTTCAGTTTTTCGCTTGAGGCCGCGGCGACGTTGTTTTTGCCGTTTTTCTTGACCTCATACATGGCTTTGTCCGCGCTTTCCAAGAGGCATGCGCTGTTTTTGCGCTCACGCTCGAGCAGGGCGAGGGTGGCGACCCCACCCGAGAAAGTCACGTTGAAGCTTTCGCCGCTGCATGCGAAGCGTTCTTTTTTGAGCACGGAGAGCAGGCGGTTGCCGAGCATGACTCCCGTCCAGACGGTTGTGGCGGGCAAAATGACGGCGAATTCCTCGCCGCCGATGCGCGCGGTGATGTCGTAGTGACGCATGGAGTTCTGCAGCAGTCTGGCCACATCCTGCAGAACACGGTCGCCGCAGGCGTGGCCCCAGCGATCGTTGACCTGCTTGAAATTATCCAGGTCAAAAAGTATCAGGCTCAGTTCGGTGTGCGAGCGCAAGGCTCTGGAAACTTCTTCGTCGAGACGTCTGTTGAAGTACCCGCGGTTGCCGATGCCTGTGAGCGCATCGTGGTCGCGCTGAAAAGCGAGGCGCTGCTGCAGTTCGAGCATCTTTGCCACCGCCTCGGCCCGGTCGCACTGCAGGGGTACGGCCAGCCAGTCGTCCAGGCCGTAGGTGGACGCGTAACGCTCCCAGGCTTCAAGGGATATACCCTTAAGGACGCGCACAAGAGCTGTTGCCGCATTGTCCCGGGCAGACGCCTGCGACAATACGCTTTCGACCACGTTTTCCAGGTCGGCGAGCAGATTGCCGTATATGCCGTCTTCGGTCGGCAGCGGCGCGTCATTGAATTTTGTCGGCATGGCGAAATAATAGCAGAGAACGTATGAGGTTGTCGAGGTTGCCGTCGAGCACCGCGTCCACATCCGTTTCATCGGCGCCGGTCCTGTGATCTTTGACGAGACGGTACGGCTGTATGGTGTAGGTGCGGATCTGGCTGCCGAAGTTTATGGCGTCCTTGTCCCGGTAGCGGCTTTTTTTCTCTTCCTCCGCCTTGCGCAGTTCGCGTTCGTAGAGGCGGGCCCGGAGTACGGACATGGCCGCGTCCTTGTTGCTGTGCTGGGATTTTTCGTTCTGGCACTGGACGACGATGCCTGTAGGCAGGTGGGTGATGCGCACGGCGGATTCGGTCTTGTTCACATGTTGCCCGCCCGACCCGCCGGCCCGGAAAACGTCGACGCGCAGGTCGCTTTCGTCGATGTTGACGGCAATGTTCCGTCCCGCGTCCGGCAGGACATCCACGGAGGCGAAGGAGGTATGCCGTCGTCCCGAGGCGTCGAAGGGCGAGATGCGGATAAGGCGGTGAATGCCGTTTTCGCCTTTGAGCAAACCGTAAGCATTGGGACCGGTTATGCGCAGGCAGGCGCTTTTGATGCCTGCCTCGTCGCCGGACTGGAAATCCAGATATTCGCAGGCGCAGTCGTGCCTGTCCGCCCAGCGTTGGTACATGCGCAGCAACATGGCGGCCCAGTCCTGGGCTTCAGTGCCGCCCGCGCCGGGGTGCAGACAGAGAACGGCGGGCAGCGCATCCTCCGCGTCGGCAAGGAGCATGGCCGTTTCCGTCTGTTCCAGGAGGGCGCGCAGGTGTTCCAGAGATTGCGCCAGGCTTTCCAGCGCCTCTTCGCAGCCTTCTTCTCCTGCCAGGGCAAGCCAGTCCTCTACGTCGCTCCTGGCTTCCTGCAGCAGCGCAAAGCGGTTCTGTTCGTTTTCCAGGCGGCTTTTTTCCCGTAGGACAGGGGTAAGCAGTTCCGGCTTGTCCCAGGCAGCGGGCGCGGCCAGTTGTTTTTCCATTTCCGTGAGCCGGGCGTTGACGTCGTCGGGGTCAAAGACGCCCCCGTAAACCGTCGAATTGTTCGAAAAGAGGGTCAGCGGAGGATTTGAGTTCGGGAAACGTATACATGCGCTCACCTGTTTGTCGTTATGCGGCTTGACGGCCCCGGTTGCTGCTGCGGCTGCCTGGGGCGGGGACGCGGCCGCGCCCGGCCCCGCGCGCCGGTTCCGGAAAAAGATTACGGCCGTTGCGCGCCGACTGTCCGCATGCGCCGCAGAACGCCGAGCACGAGGGCCGTTGCCGCCGTGACCCCGAGGAACAGTTCCGGCAGGGGGTGCAGGCGGTGGTACAGGGTCCGTGCAGTGACGGCGGCGACTTCGTCCGTCAGGCAACCTTCCGTAAAAAGTCCTTCCAGTCGGGCTGCCGTCCTCCCGCGGGCGTCGAATACCGCGCTTATGCCGGTGTTCGTGGCGCGAATCAACGGTCTTGCCTGCTCTACGGCGCGCACCGCGGAATGGGCCAAATGCTGCAGGGGGGCGGAACTTTTTCTGAACCAAGCGTCGTTGCTGACGTTCAGCAGGATGCCCGCGCCCTGTTTTACCTGTTCCTGAGCCGAATAGGGAAAGACGGCTTCATAACAGATCAGCGGCCCGAGGGAAAGGGGGGAGGGACCGTCCAAAATCAGGGGCCGGGCGGCGGCGCCGGGCGAGAAATTCATACCCTGCAGCAGCCCGCGCAGGAAAGGGATATCGTCGACAAGGGGTATGTATTCGCCGAAGGGCACAAGGTGCATCTTGTCGTAGCGTCCCGCGATCCTCCCTTGGGGAGAAAGCAGAAAGAGCGTATTGTGCAGGCGCGCCCCGCCTTGCTCGTCCGTGTCCGCCGCTATGCTGCCGAAGCCCAGGTACACGGCGTGCCGGGCGGCAAAGCGGCGCAACGGCTCATCCAGTTCCGGTCGTCGGGAAAAATAGAAGGGCACGGCGGTTTCCGGCCAGACGACAAAGCGCGCGGGGAGCGCGTTTTCCTCCGTCCGTCGCCCGGCATCTTCGACAAGGGGCTTTTTCGACTGACGCCCGGCAATTTCGGCACGGGCCTGTTCCGACTGCCGCGCGGCATCTTCGGCAAGGGCCTGTTCCGACAGCCGAATATAGTGCTCGACGGTTGCCTGCTGAAATTCCCTGTCCCATTTTCGGGACTGGTCGATGTTGCCCTGCACGGCAATGAAGCGCAGACGTGCCTGCGTGCCGCCGCCTCCCCTGTCGCGTGCATCGGGGATGAGGCGCAACGCGCCGCAGACAAAGAGAGCGGCGGGAATCAGCAGCGCCGCGCCGATCAGGGCGGCGCGTACCGGCACATCCGCGCGGACCGGGGCGGCGCGCTCACGGCCTGCATAGGGAGGCGTCGAGCCGCTGTTTACCCCGACTGCCGCCCGAATATTTCGGCCGGAGAGACCGGGAGGCATCGGGCTTGCGCCCGGTGCGTTCGGTGAGGAAAGACGTGAGGTGTGCTCCTCCGGAAGCGTTCCCAAAGCGGACGCGCACAGACAGGCCGCAGCCGCATAAGCCGCGCTCAGCGCATAGCCGCCCGCATAGGCCGCGCCCTGCAGCATGACGGGGAAAAAACCGAAAGCCGAACTCAGGGTCAGCCAGGGAAAACCGCTGAAGAGCACGCTGTTCAACACTTCAAAGCCGCCGTAGGCAAGACCGCTCAACAGGGGGGGGGCGGCACTGCGCAAGAGGCGTCCCGGTCCCGGAGCACGGTCCGTAACGGCGAAAACGCGGATGAAGGTCCTGGCCGCAAAGGCCGCGAGGGCGGCGTAACAGGCCAGGAAGGCGTAAAGGGCAAGCAGCAGAGGCAGGACAAGGGGCGGGGCCATGCCCGCCACGTCCAGCATGGGCCAAGCCAGCCAGTACAGGCATGCCGCATTGGTCAGGAAACCCAGAAGCCAGCCGTACGCCGCCGCTTCGCCGTCTGAAACGGCATGGGCGGCGATCAGGTACAGGCAGAAGGGGTGGAGCAGGGCCGTGAAGGGCAGATGCAGGACGGCGTTCGGCAGTCCGAAAAAAAAGCCCGCCGCCCCGGCGGCGCAAAGCAGAACGAGCCTGGGCGCAACCCGGAGCGGGAGGGCCGGCCTTGTAAGAGGAGTTGTGCCCCCGTCGGGACCTGATTTGCGTCCGGACTTTGCCCGGAGCGACGGAGCAGGGAAGCCGGGCAAGGTGCCTCGCCTGCGGTCGGGGGACATCATCTTTCTCATCGTTCAGGAGCCGGTGGTCATAAGGCGCCCCGTCCGCGCTCCGGGGACACGGGAGCGGGACGCAACGGCTTACGCATACCGGCGCCGCTGTGCAGCTTGGGCCGCAAGCAAACTCGACGACTACGAAAAAGACGCAACGGCTTACGCATACCGGCGTCGCTGTTCAGTCCCGTTTTTCCGCCGGGCCTTCGGCTCCGGCCTTGCTCGTTGCGGCATCGGTCGCGCCGCTCCCGGGGAATACCAGACGCACAGAGTTGATGTGCTTGGGGTCGGAGTCGATAACGGTAAACACGGCGCCGCCGGCGGCGTCCGGCGCGAAGCTCTCGCCGGGCAGGGGCACGCGTCCGGCAAGATGCGTAAGGTAACCGCCTATGGTGTCCACTTCGTCGGATTCCAGGGCGAGGTGCAGGCTTTCGTTCAGGTCGTCCAGACCGGCGCGTCCGTTGATCAGGTAGCTGCCGTCGTCCTGCAGGCTGATTTCCTCTTCGCGCGGTGCGTCGTGTTCGTCCTCAATATCGCCCACGATCTGTTCCAGCACGTCTTCTATGGTGACCAAGCCGGCCGTGCCGCCGTATTCATCCAGAATAACGGCCAGATGGTTTTTACGGCTGCGGAATTCGTGCAGAAGGTCCAGGACATTTTTGCTTTCGGGCACGAAAAAAGGTTCGCGCATGATTTCCGACAGCGTCCGCGCGTGTTTGTCCGGGTCCGGCAGATACTGAAGCAGGTCCTTGGCATGCACAATGCCGACGATATTGTCGCGGTTTTCGGAAAATACGGGGATGCGGGAATGGCCGGTGGAAACAATGAGTTCAGCCATGGTTCTGATGGTTTCGTTGTGCGGGAGACAGGCGATGTCCGTGCGCGGAGTCATGATGTCCCTGACCTGCAACTCGTCAAGAGTCAGAACGCTGAGGAGCATGCTCCTCTCTTCGGTGTCCAGTTCTCCTTCCTCGCCCGCCTCCAAAATGGCCTGTTCCACCGTGTCGGCGTGACGTCCGCGGAACCATCCGCTTATTGTACGCCATATACTGTGACTGTCTGAGCCGTCGTCCAAATGTCCCTCCCTGGCTTGCCCGGGTTTGCGCGCCGGCGGTCCTGTCGGCGTCAGATCGGGTGATCTCTGAAGAGTTCAATATGCCTGCGCATGATCCATTTACCGAGCGGTTCAATGTCGCTGGCAAGGGAGACGCGCAGCCATTCAAGGCTGCCCGGTTCTCCCGGTATGGCCTGTTCGCGCGGTCTGGCCCAGGCCAGGCATTGCAGGCCCAGATTGGTCATCCGCGAGGCATGGTCCACCCATACGCTCTGGATGCGGCAGTGCAGCCACAGGCGCAAACGTTTGCCGCTTTCCGGATCCAGAAGATCCACCATAAAGATAAGCTGCTCAATGGCGTTGAACTGCAGGTGCCGTTCGCTCATGATGCTGTACGACAGTCCGAGACGCGCGCCGCCCGCCGAGAGGTCCACTATCACGAACTGTTCGGCGATGCCGGGAAGATACAGCAGGCAGGGGGAAGGCCACAGGGAAATATCGTGGAGCCTGTCCGGCATGGGCATGCTTTCGTTGTGCCAGATTGCGCTGCCCAAAAGGCAGGAGGGAGGGGGGGCTATGCGCAGAAAAGCACGTTTTTGTTTGTTTTCAAGGGAGTGCGGCAACGGCAGGGAGATGTAGCAGATGCCGGGGGGCTGCTGTCTGATGCCGGCAATGGCGGAGGAAAAAGTGTAAAAAATAACTTCCTTGTTCACCTTGATGCGGAAAAAGACAGCAAGATCGCGGCCGATCCATTTATCGGACAGGCTTTTCAGTCCGTTCAACTCCAGTGAAATCGCGGAGGCCCCGAGATGGTCGGGGGCGCAGCTCAGGGTCGGCCTGCGTTGTCCGCCTGCCGTTTTGACCTGCACCTCAAATGTCGCGCGCTGGTCGAAGGCTGTGTTCAGAATGCTGCGTATCGTCTTTTCATCGACGATGTTCCCGCCCGGGTAGCGCCGGGTGCGGTAGGTCACCACCAGCTTGATGACGAAAACGACAAGAACGACCAGAACGGAGATGCCGACGGTCAACAACCATATTCGGATACCCTCCGGGTTCAGCGGGGGGAGAGAAAAAAATTGTTGTATGTCCGTCAGGGTCATCTGTACATCCGGAACTGCCGTAGTACCGTGTAACGTATAAATTTTCGAGCCGGCTCCTATTGAGGGATGCAGGGGGAATCATTCCCCCTGCCGGGTCCGGGGCGGAGCCTTGGCCGCCGGAGGCATAAAAAAAGGTGTTACACGGACGTAGATCCTGGAAGTTTCGTCCGGCGCGGCAATCCTTATCCGGCAGGCCGCCGGCGGCGCGGTTTGAGGCGGAGCCCCAGGCAACAGGCCCGCGTTCCTTCAGTGTAGCGTTCCGGCCTGTAAAATACAATGATAAATTTGCGGTCAGGCATCGAACAGCATGGTCAGCACTGTTCCTGCATCGGCAATGGATGCGCGGATGTCCGATTTTTCGTCCGGGGCGTGGGCGTTGGACGTCAAGGTTGACCATGCGGCGGCGGGCAGTCCGCGGCGGCGCAGGCACAGGGCGAGGGTTTGTCCGCCCGTGCCGCAGAGTTTGCCTTCAATGCCCCTGTGTCTGCGCAGGGCGTCAAGCAGTCTGCGCACGACGGGGGCATCCGCCGGCGTTGCCGGCGTTGCCTGTTCGCCGCATATCCGTTCCACTTCCGCCGTTGCCCCGCAGCGGCCCGCCGCCTCATGCGCCAGAGCGCGGACCTGCGCTTCCACATCCGCAAGGTCCCTGTCCGGCAGGACGCGGCAGTCCAGGTAAAAGACGTCCTTGCCCGGCATGGTGTTGATGTTTTCCACGTTGGCTTCTTTTCTGGTCGGCACGAAGGTGGAGCAGGGGGGGGCGAACAGCGGATCGGCGCCGGGGAAAGCGTTTTCCAGGTTTTCCATTGCCAGGATGCAGGCGGCGGCGGCACGCAGGGAGTTCACGCCGTCCTGCGGGGAGGCGGCGTGGCATTGTTTGCCGTTGACCGTCACTTTAAGCCAGAGTCGGCTTTTTTCCGCCGTTTCCACCATGTCGCCCGCGCTGTTGCCGATGTCCGGCACCAAGAGCAGGTCATGCGGGCCGATGAGGTCCGGCGCGTTGTTCAGCACATGCGGCAGCCCGTAGTGCATACCTGTTTCCTCGTCGGCGACGAAAAGCAGGCCCAACGACAGGTCGGGAGTGATCCCGCAGGCGAGCAGTGATTCGGCGGCCAGCAGCCCCGTGACTATAGCCTGCTGGTTGTCCTCGACGCCGCGCCCATAGACATAATCGCCTTCCACGCGCAGGTCGTAGGGCGGATGGTGCCAGAGCGTTTCGTCTCCGGGCGGGACGATATCCAGATGCGCGATCAGCCAGAGGGTTTGGTCGCGTTTCCCCTGCACGCGTACCGAAATGTTGGGACGGAAACCGCAGGGGCAACGCGGGTCGGGACAGTCATGGCGCCGGACCCGGCCGAGCCCCGCGCGCGACATTTCCCGCTCCAGCCAGTCCGCTCTGTCGGCTTCACCCGGTCCGTTGTTATCCGGACCTACGGCCGGCCTGACGGTCAGTTCGCGTTGCAGATGGATGACGCGTTCGCGGCGGCCGTCAAGATGAGCGAGTAAACGGGCGGGCATGCAGCGGTCGGGGCGGCGGAGCGGTCAGCGTCCGCCCTTGGCGGCGCGCTTGGAAGCCTTGAGCGGATTCACCTTGGCCTGGGCAGCCGCGGCAACGCGGGTATGCGTGGAAAAGTTGCAGGTCCCCATGGACCATTTTGCCGCGGGCCGGGGGTAACTGGAACAGTACCGGGCGTCTTCAAAATCGCGGATGCGCGAGCATCCGTCACATTGTTCCGTCACCGGCTGAAACAGAGCGCCGTTATACAGCATGCCTTCCGGGGTCATGCTCGCGCCGGGGAAGCTTCGGGTTTCTTTGCTCATGATTTTTTCCTTACAAAGAGCGCAACAGTATTGAAACCGCCGGGCAACCGAGGGTACGGCAGGTACAGCGGTCGGGGCGGGTACGCAGTCAACGCATGTAACCGAGTCCGGGCAAAAGTCAAGGTCTTTTTACGCGACGGCAAACGGGGATGCAGCGGCATGATTCGGGGGGGCATGTCGATTGCCGGAGTATACCGTGCAATGCAAATCAGGAAGAGCGCGGCCCGGCGAACAACACGCGTCCTTTTTCCAGGCGCAGTTCGTGGGTGAAAAGTTCCGCTCGGTCGGCGTGGTGGGAAACGCAGATCAGGGTCACGCCGCGTTGCGCGAGTTCGCGCAGATTGTCGAAAAAAAGCGTTCGGCCTTCCGGGTCCAGCCCGGAGCAGGGTTCGTCCAGCAACAGCACGGGCGGCGATGCAGCCAGCGCCCTGGCCAACATAACCCTGCGGGCATTGCCGGTCGACAGGGAATACAGGGTGGCGTCCGCCGCATGAAGCACGCCCATGCGTTCCAGTCGGAAGCGGGCGCGCTCCCGCTCGTCCCCGCATATTTCCCCGTAAAGGCCGATGCTGCCGCGCAGACCGGAGATCACCGTCTCTTCGGCGTTCAGATCGTAGGCGT
This sequence comes from Desulfovibrio sp., assembly GCA_031281815.1. Lineage (GTDB taxonomy): Bacteria > Desulfobacterota > Desulfovibrionia > Desulfovibrionales > Desulfovibrionaceae > Frigididesulfovibrio. The sequence goes on from JAITEY010000208.1 coordinate 17,464, forward strand.
AGAGGTCTTGAAACTGGTCGGAAACATAGCCCACGTTCCTGCGCAATTCTTCCAGGCCGGGTCGTTTGCCGCCCCACCACGACACGCTGCTCCCCAGCGCAGCCTGCTCATCGCCGTAAAGCAGGCGCAGCAAGGTGCTTTTGCCCGAGCCGTTGGGGCCGGAAAGCAGCCACTGTTCGCC
>JAITEY010000273.1 GCA_031281815.1 Desulfovibrio sp.
CGGGGCCGATGCGCACGCCCTGCGGGGCGCGGATCAGCACGCCGCGCTCCAGATGCCGTTCCACAATCCGCGCGCGCAGGTATTCCTCGGCCTTCGACAACTCCGCAGGGGTATTCACACCCGTCAGGCGCGGGTCGTCGCCGAAGTTGCAGCCTTCCACGGACAGACCGCGCGCGGCGGCAAGGGCGATCAGGTCCGTTATGTACACTTCCCCTTGGGTATTGTCCCTGCCGAGCAGAGGCAGGAGCGGCACAATCGTTTCCGTGCGGAAACAATAGATGCCGGCGTTGATTTCTCCGCTTTTCGGGCCGTGGACGGCTTCATTGAAGTCGCCGGCCTCGACGATGCCCGCAACCCGTCCCTCCCGCCGCAACACCAGGCCGAAGGCCCCCGTATCCGGCAGGGTCAGGCTGATGAAGGACAGGTCCCGCCGCTCCCGGATGCTTTCTTCGACGAACGCGGCCGCGATGCTCTCTTCCAGCAGAGGCGTGTCGCCGTTGACGACCGCCAGGTATTCGGGCGGATTGCCGCGCAGGGCTTCCCAGGCCGTCGCCAGCGCGTGCCCTGTGCCGAGTTGCTCCTCCTGCGCGATGAACAATCCTTCCCGTTCCGGAAAGGCCTTGCGCACCAGATCGGCCCGATGCCCGACCAGGGTATGGACCCGGCCGGGACACAGAGGGTCGGCGGCGGACAGCACATAACGCAGCATAGGTTCGCCCAGCAGGGGCTGCAGCACCTTGGGCAGGGGAGAATGCATCCTGGTGCCTTTGCCGGCCGCGAAAACGACCGCGCTCAATTTGTCGCCGTATTCCATACATACCCTCGCCTGTCCCGGATGAGACAATGATCGGCGCCCGTGTTCCGCGGGTTGGACAGGAGTAACGTCAGCTGTCCCGGAAGAGACGCTTGTCGGACAGTTCCCGTATTTTTTCGTCATACAGTTTACGCAGGAAGGCATCGCAACGTTCGGCCCGACGCAGGTATTTCCGGGCCGTTGCCCGGTCGCTTCTGCGTTCGGACAACTCCGCACAGCGGCGGTTATAGAATGCGCACGCCGCGCGTTCTCCGTGCGCGGCCATGAAAAGCGCCGCTTCCCGATGAATCTCGGCCGTCATGCGGAGTGCGGCCAACTCATGGAAAAGCCCCATGGCTTCCTTGCCTTTTCCCGCTTTTTCCAGGTCGGCGATCAGCTTGGCGCGCCCGCCCGCCCACAAGGGATGCCGGCGCGCCAGCGCGAGGCGGAAATCAGTATCGCGACCGGCCGCTTCGGCCTCCAACGCTTCTTCATCTTCGGCCTTCATGCGCAGGCATATATTGAAGGCGTCCGATATAAACGGTTCAAAGCCGTCTTTGGCGCCGTGCAGGTGCATATCGGGAATAATGGCGCTGCCGCAACGCCGCCCCAGCACCGCGTTGTTGTCGATTTCGCCGTCGCGGCGGCCGGCGCTGCGGCCTTCCAGATGGATGATCACGGACTCGGGGATGCAGGACAGGGTAAAACCGAGCCTGTGACGCAGTTGCAGACAAAGGTCCACATCCTCAAAGCCGTTGCGGTATTCTTCACAAAACGCGCCGGCATCGAAAAAAATCGTTTTCGGCAGCAGCAGGGCGGCGGCAGTCAGGGCTTGGAGTTTTCTTCTGCGCCGCACCGCGGGGTGATCAATCGGAAAGCCCCTGTACAGATGCGACACGTACTCCAGGGTAAAGGACACGCCCAAATGCTGGACGGATCTGTCGGGATACAACAGCAGCGGGCCGACGGCCCCCGGGGAAGGCTCGTCGTCCAACGCCCGCAATAACGGCGGCAGGCAGCCGGGCGTGAGCAGCGTGTCGTTGTTGAGAAAAAATAGCAGAGGCGCGGCGGCCGCCCGCGCGCCCGCGTTGCAGGCCGGCCCGAAATTGCAGTTTTCCGGAAAACGCAGCAGGCGGAACGCCGCGCCGAACAAGGCCCGGCCCAACGGCTCAAGTTCCGTCGACACGGCATCGGTGGAGCCGTTGTCCACAACCAGAACCTCGCAGTCAATGCCGACGGCGTGTTCGCGCAGGCTGTTCAGGCAGTCGCGGGTCATCTCCCAGCCGTTGAAAACAGGGATAATGACGGATAGTTGAGGAGAGGCGGACATGGCGGCTTACGCTCCGGATGCGTTCCGGCGTTGTTGTGGACAACGCAACATTGCAGTGCTTATACCCCGTATGTATCCTTCCACGAGCGGAAGCGGGCGCGCGCGCGCTCCGCGTAAAGGCGTTTGCGTTCGGCTTTGCCCGCTTTCACGTTCAGGGCGGGCATCAGTCCGAACTGCGCGTTGCTTGGCTGAAAGTGCGGATTCCCGGCGCGCAGGTGTCCGAGCAGCGCCCCCAGGGCCGTTTCCTGCGGCGGCGGCGAAAGGGTTTTCCCGCGCGCCCTCGCGGCCAGATGCCTGCCCAGCCACAAGCCGCAGGCCGCCGACTCCATATAGCCTTCCACCCCGGTAATCTGCCCTGCAAGAAAGATGCCGGGGGCGGACTTCAGGGAAAGATCTTCCGCAAGCACCCTGGGGGCATTGACGAAGGTGTTGCGGTGCATGCTGCCCAGGCGCGCGAATTCCGCGCGTTCCAGGCCGGGAACCAGACGAAAGACGCGCTCCTGCTCGCCGTAGGCCAGCTTGGTCTGGCAACCCACGAGGTTGAACATGTCCCGGTTCAGGGTTTCAGGACGCAACTGCAACAGGGCGAACGGGCGTTCGCCCGTGCGCGGGTCGATGAACCCCACGGGTTTCATGGGCCCGAAGGCAAGGGTCATGAAACCGCGTTCCGCCAGGGTTTCGACAGGCATGCAGCCCTCAAAGTGTTTTTCGTCTTCAAAGGGGCGGGCCGGGAAACGTCTGCCCGTCGCCAGGGCCGCGTGGAAGCGCGCGTATTCGTCGCGGTTCATGGGACAGTTCAGGTAATCTCCGTCTTCCGGGTTGCGGCGCGAAGCCGCAAAGACGATCTCCCGGTTCAGCGTCGCCCCGTCCACTATCGGGGCCACGGCATCGTAAAAATACAGGGAATCTTCCCCGGTCAGCGCGGCGAGCGACGCGGCCAGGGCTTCGCCGGGCAGAGGGCCGGCGGCGACGATCAGGGCGTCGTACCCCCGCGGGGCCGCATCGCGGTATGGGTCGCCCGGCGCTCCCAGGGAGAGTATCTCCTTGCGCTCGACGCGGATGCCGGGGTGGGCCGACACGCGCCCGGTCATCCACGCGGCGAAACGCCGGCGGTCCACGGCCAGAGCCTTGCCCGCCGGCACCCTTGTCGCGTCCGCCGCCTGCAGGCACAGGCTGCCCAGGGCGCGCATTTCTTCTTTCAGCAGGCCCGCGGCCGAATACGGGTCTTCGGAGCGGAAGGAGTTGGAACAGACCAGTTCAGCGAAATCGGCACCGACATGCGCTCCGGAAAAGCGCAAGGGTTTCATTTCAAAGAGCGTGACCGGGATGCCGGCGTCCGCCAGAGCGACGGCGCATTCACAGCCGGCGAGTCCCGCCCCGACAACCGCCGCGGAGGCCGGAACCATGCGGGATGCCTAAAGTCCCAGGCCGGCGAGCAAATCGTCCACAGCGGCCTGCGAAGTCCCCGTCTGCGGACCTTTCAGTTCGGAGTTCTTGATTTCGGCCACCCTGCGCCGGCTGTCCGCGGCGATTTCGGCGATGTCCTTTTCAGGGGCTTCCTCGCGCGTCTTCATCATCAGTCCCGTGGAAACGTAAAGGTCGAAAACGGTTTCCCGGATGGAGCACAAAGCGGCAACGACCTTTTTCAGGCGCTGACCGGTCAGGTCCTGAAAACTCAGTTCGGAGACGATCTGCGTCAGCGAATGTTCCAGCGCCTGGTTCAGGACGTCGAGGCGGGCCAAGGCTTTTTCGTGTTCGGGGCCGGGTTCGAGGGAGGCGATGATTCCGCCCGCCTCAAGCTGCTGCTCCTGCAATGTTTCCACGGTTTCCATGATGTTTTCCGTGGCCCGCAGGGTGGTTGCCATAATTTCCTCAAGCTGCCTTGAAGCGTCGCTGAATAATTTCTGCGTTTGCCCGGCATTGTCCGCTGCCGCGCCGTCGTCCGAAGCGATGGAGATTTCCCTGTAGATGCCGCGCAGACCGCTGAGCATCTCGTCATTGACCTTGCGGTAAAATTCGCTTTCCACCGCGGCCTTGGCCATGCCCGCGGAGAGTTCGCGCTGCACGGCATCGACGACGGTCTGTTTGACGGTTTCCGCCACGGCGTCCGCCACGCGTTCGATCACCCGCTCCATGAGTTGTTCCTGAGAAATCATACGGCCTCCGGCAGGGACGGCCCGGCGGCTGCCGGGGCTGGTTTTCCGTTGCATTATAAGGTATCATGGTCAAAAAGAAAAGCCGGGCGGAGGCGCTGCGCGCGCTTCCCTGCCGGTCCGGGAGGTTGCCGTGTCGCTGTTCGGACCATTGCGCGGATGCGGGCGCGTCTTGTTGCCCGCCGTGTTGCTGCTTGTCCTTGCCTCGGCGTCATGCGCCGACAGTCATGTCAATGTCCGCGGACAGTACGATTTTTCCACGGGATATGTGAAGGGCCTGCCCGCG
>JAITEY010000259.1 GCA_031281815.1 Desulfovibrio sp.
CGGGCCAGCCTTCCCGAAGCCGGCAAGGCCACCGCGTTGGCGACGGCGTAAGAAGTGATTACCCATGTGCCCTGCGTGCCGGCGGCCCCGAGATTGCCGGCAATGGTCGGCACGGCCACGTTGGCGATGGTGGAGTCCAACACCTGCATAAAGGTCGCCAGCGGCAGGGCAAAGGTCAGCAGCGCAAGAGCGGCCCCCTGCAACGGCGGATACGTCCCGCTCCGCTGCCGTGGACCGGCGGACGACGCGCCGGGAAGACGCTGCGCATGCGTACTGCTCATACTGTGTTTCAACCCGCAGCCGGCTCCATCCGCCGACTGACTCCGTCAAGGAATTTTTGGAGAAATCCGGATAGTTCCGGGTAACACCTGTTTTTACGCCTCCGGCGGCCGGGGCGCTGCCCCGGACCCCGCCGGGGGAAATGATTTCCCCAGTCGGCCCTGCGCCGGCTCAGGCCGACTCCCCACATTGGGCTGATGCGAAAATGTATACGTTACACGGTAATAGGTTCTGCTCAATCTGCGACGAAAGACATGAGCGCTGCCGGGCGACTGCCGCAAACTCGCCTTTTTCCTTGATTGCGCCGCAAGCATCCGCCCTATTCCGCGTTGCGCGCGATGATTTCCGCGATTTCACCGTCAATTTCCGTTGTGTCGTAGACCTGCACTGTTGTGGAAAACAGCGGCGTTTCAGGAGTTTCAGGGAGCATCGCGCGGTTCCCGTCTTTTTCGGAGGCCGCGGAATCAGCAAGACGGCCGGCGTTTTCAGAAGAAGGAGCGGCGTAGGCAAGCACGGCGCCGCCGGCATCGCGCACATCCACCTCAACAAGGCAGGAGAGGCCGACCAGCAGCGGGTTCTTCTTCAGATCATCCTGATGCAAGCGGATTTTCACCGGTACGCGCTGCACTACCTTAATCCAGTTGCCTGTGGCGTTTTCCGGCGGCAACAGGGAAAAGCTGCTGCCCGTGCCGGCGGAAAAACCGACCACTGCTCCCCGGTAGGAAGCCGAGCGACCATACATATCCGCGCGGATGTTCACGGCTTGACCCGCACGCATCCGGGCCAGCTGCACTTCCTTGAAGTTGGCGTCCACCCAGATGTCGTGCAGCGGCACTACAGCCATCAGCGGCAGACCCGGCGTGACGTGCATGCCCACCTGGACGCTGCGCCGGGCCGTGTACCCGTCGACCGGGCTCCGTACCTCGCAACGCTTCCAGTCAAGCCATGCATTCCGCAGTTCCTGCGCCTTTTGTCGTACCGCCGGCTGCCCGGCCGTAGGCGTGCGCAAAACCAGGGCACGGTTGCTTTGATATTCCAGTTTCGCGGCTTCAAGAGCCTTCTGCGCTATGCGCATATCCTCAAGCGCATGCGCTGCCTCCTCTTCGCTGACGGCCAGGGCTGTTTTGCGGTTTTTCCGGCGGTTGTAATCGCCGGCGGCCTTTTCAAGCTCGGCCTGCCGCAGAGCGACGACCTTTTCCAGGCGATCGGCTTCCAAAATAAGCCTGCGGGTACGCCGAACCGTATCGGCCAAAGCCGCCCTGCCGCGTTCCAGAGCAAGCAGCGCGTCCGTGTCGTCCAGACGTACCAGAAGTTGTCCGGCTTTTACCGGGAGCGTGTTGTCCGTCAGAATCTCCTTCACATTGCCCGTTACCTGTGAAGAAATGCGAATCTGATTCCCGGCCGTGTACGCATCGTCCGTGGATTCAAAGGCGCTCAGAAAGAAAAACCAGTACGCGAACCATCCCGAGCCGACGAGAAAAAATATTCCCGCCATGAGTTTGAGCACGCGCGGCCGGGCGGCGCTGCGTGTCGCGACGGTCGCCTGCAGGGAACCTCTGTCGCCTGCCGTTTCCTGTGATGCGTCATAAGACGCGCTGTTACCGCTCATCGTCCCATCTCCCGCAAGGAGTGACGTCAAGAAAGTTGTATATACAACCTTCTTGTGAAGTCGACGCCTGCTCGGCTCTTTCGGGTTTACCGGTTCCTTACGTCAATATCTTCCCGGCTCTTTCGGGTTTACCGCGATGCCGGCGCTATGCAGCGGCAACCGGCTTTTTGCGCGCGGCGCGTTCCTTATCCACCAGACCCTTGATGAAAGGCGCGTACTGATGGTCGGTGATTCGGATGTGGTTCAACAGCCAGCTCTTGAGAAATTCAAGCAATTCCTCGCCGACTTCCCGGCCGGCGGCGAGGTTGCGTTCCACATCCGCAACCTTGTCTACGAAGTTTTTGTGAATCTGCTTGTGCTTTTCCGTGTCCGGATAGCCTGTGCGCGAAAAGTAGTATTCCTCGGTGCCGAAGTGGCTGACGGTGTACTGCTTGAGCCCGGCGACGATGCCCGCGATATCGCCGCTGCGTTGCGCGGTGACGGCACGGTTCAGAGAGTTGATGTAGGCGCAGAGCATCTTGTGCTGGCTGTCGATCAGATCTATGCCGGTAGCTAAGTCGGGCGTCCACTGTATGAGTTTCACGGGGTGTCCGTCGGCGTCCGTATCACCGCGTTTGAGGGAATCACCGATGTACTCGAGGTTTTCCATGTCCGACAGGACGCGCACCAGATAGGCGGTGAAATGCTGGACGCTGTCGGCTGTGTCGGCCGCCGCGCCTGAAACGTCTTCCAGGGCGTCGTTGGTGCGGCCGCTGCCTTCCGTCGCGACGCCCATGGCCCTGACGACGGTGTCGAGTTGTACGGCGGCTTCTTCCAGGTCCTTGACAATGGCGTCCATGGCTTCGCCCGCCGTGGAGGCGCGCACCGCGCTGCTCACAATCAGGTCGGCCGCATCGGCGACGGCCCGCATATTGTCCGCGGCGCTTTCCTGTATGCCGCCCAAGGCGTGATGAACCTCGGTCGTAGCGTTCATGGTTTTTTCCGCCAGCTTGCGCACTTCGTCGGCGACAACCGCGAAACCGCGCCCGGCTTCACCGGCCCGCGCCGCTTCAATGGCCGCATTCAAGGCCAGCAGGTTGGTCTGGTCGGCAACTTCGCTGATGACGCCCATGACCGAGGAAATGCCGCGGGTCTGTTCCTCCATCCGGCTCATGGCTTCGCGCAGGGCCAGCGTGACGCTTTTGACGTGTTCAATGTCGTCGACTGCGGCGCGCAGGTCGCGCGAACAATCGCGGGCTTTGGCGCGCGAGGCTTCCGCCTCCTCCGAGGCACTATGCACGGCGCGGGCGGCGTCCCCGGCGCTGTCGGCTATACGCGCCATTTCACCCGCGATGTCGCTGAGGCGGAAGCGCTGGACTTCCGCGCCTTCCCCGACATCCGCGACAAGGCCGGCAAGGGAGCGCATATGGCCGGTGAGATCCCCGCACAGGCGGTCCGCCTGCCCGGCGATCTCCGCAAGGTACTTTTCCAGGGCGTCAAGTCGCTCCAGACGCGGTCGGACTTCCGCCGCGCGGCGCTCCGCTTCCTCCGCAAGGGCGGCGGCATGCGCTTCGGCCTTCCGTGTCCGTTCCCGTTCTTCATCCGCGCGGGCGCGCAGGGCGCCCAGAGCGTCCGCAAGCGGCGCGGCGGGAGTGGACGCGAATGCCGCCGCCGGGGCGACGTTTGCGGAGTCGGCGAGCAACGCGCGCGCATACGCGCCGAGTTCGTCAAGCAGGCGGCGGACCGAACGGATGCCCGCAACGCAGGCCGCAAGGCAGCCCAGAGCGGCCGCAAGGGTCAGGCCGGCAAATAGAGCGGCACCGCGGCCGTAAAACGCGGCGACCAGGGCGCACACGGCGCACAACACCAACGCAGCCAAGGCTGAAGGAAGCAGAAAGCGTAAGGGCCGCATATAAACTCCTCGGCATTACCCGCGCGGGGCGCGGCGCACCGCCGGCCGCATATTGGATTTTCAACAGATTTTGGGTACCATAAGTCCGTCCGGAACGGCCGTCAACAATGAGCCGACCCTCGGCCTGAGCAGGCGCAAGGCCGGACAGTGAAACCTTGCAATGTTGATTTTGTATGCCTCCGGCGGCCGGACCCTGTTCCGGACTCTGCCGGGGGGAATGATTCCCCCCGGACCCTCTCATCAAAGTCGGTCTGAGCAGGGGGGAGGTTGACCGTTACCCCTGCGGGGAAATTTTTTACAAGGCGGAATGAAATGATAGACAGGGAACATCGTCCGTTGCTTGCGGTGGAGCGGACGGGCCGCGGGTTTCTGGCTCTTGTCCCGAAGACGGCCAACCGCCACGGGTTGATTGCCGGGGCTACAGGTACGGGCAAAACCGTGACCTTGCAGTCTATGGCGGAAACGTTCAGCGACCTCGGCGTGCCCGTATTCGCCGCCGACGTCAAGGGCGATCTGTCAGGCCCCGCCGAGGCGGGCGGCAATGCGGAAAGCGTGCGCGGGCGGGTGCGCGAGTGGGGGCTGGAGGAGCGGGGATTTTCTTTCCGGTCGTATCCCGTGCAGTTTTGGGATGTCTTCGGCAGCGCCGGCGTGCCGGTGCGGGCGACTGTTGCGGGCATGGGACCTCTGTTGCTGGGCCGGCTTCTCGACCTCAATGAAACGCAGACGGCCGTGCTGCACATGGTCTTTGCCGTTGCGGCCGACGAGGGTCTGGAGCTTGCGGACCTCAAGGATTTGCGCAGGGCGCTGGAGTATGTGAGCGGCAGCGCGCCGCGCTATGCCGCCGCCTACGGCAACATTTCGGCGGCCAGCGCGGGGGCGGTGCAGCGCGGCCTGACGCTGCTGGCTTCCCAAGGCGCCGAAGACTTTTTCGGGGAACCCGCGCTGAACGTGGAGGATTTCATCCGGACCGAGAACGGCAGAGGCATACTCAACATTCTGGCCGCCGACAGATTAATCAGAGCGCCCAAGCTGTACGCCGTGTTCCTTGTCTGGCTGCTGACCCGGCTGTTCGACGTTTTGCCCGAAACAGGGGATCCGGACAAACCCAAGCTGGTTTTTTTCTTCGACGAGGCCCATCTGCTTTTCAACGATGCCCCGCGGGCTCTGCTTGAGAAGGTCGAGCAGGTGGTACGGCTGATTCGCTCCAAGGGCGTGGGGGTCTATTTCGTGTCCCAGTCGCCCTCCGATCTGCCGGACGCGGTACTCGGCCAACTCGGCAACCGCGTGCAGCATGCCCTGCGCGCTTTTACGCCCAAGGATCAGAAGGCCGTGCATGCCGCGGCCGCGACGTTTCGGGCAAACCCCGCCTTTTCCGTGGAACGGGCGCTGACGGAACTGGGCACGGGGGAGGCGCTGGTGTCCCTGCTGGATGAACAGGGCATGCCGCGTCCCGTGGAGCGGGCGTTCATTCTGCCGCCGCAGGGCAGGATAGGGCCGATTGACCCCGCCGCACGCGAGGGCCTGTTCAAAGGTTCTCTTTTGTACCGCGTGTACGGGCGGCGGGAGGAGCGCGTAACGGCCTTTGAACGCCTGCAGGGAGCCGAAACGGCCAAGGAACGCGCGGCGCGGGAAAAAATCGAAGCCGGGGCCGCGAAAGCAGAAGAAAAGCGCCGTGCGGCGCAGGAAAAAGAAGAACAGCGGGCGGGTGAGCGGCAACGGCGTTTCTGGGGAGGCGTGGCCAAGTCCGTACTTGCCCCCCTGGCCCGTTCCGTGCTCAGGTCGTTGTTCCGGGGTGGACGCGGATAAGCAGGAGGGTGTGATTGAAGAAGCCGCGCCCTGCGCCGGCTCGGGTGTTTCCGGCGGGAGCCGTCCGCGCTCAGCGGAGCAGATCGGCGTATTTTCCCAGGTCGACGTTCCCGCCGGAGAGCACGATGCCCGCGCGTCGCCCGGCAATATCCACGCGACCGGAGAACACGGCGGCCGCAGCCAGGCAACCCGTGGGTTCGACGACAATCTTCATTCTTTCCGCAAAGAAACGCATCGTTTGCGCGAGTTCTTCGTCCGATACCGTTAGAATGTCCTTCACCAGTCCCCGGATGACGGGAAAGGTAAAACGTCCGAGGTGGGTGGTCTGCGCGCCGTCGGCGATGGTTTGCGGCGTTGCCGTCGTGATGATGCGCCCGCTGCGCAAGCTCTGCCGTCCGTCGTCGCCGGCTTCCGGCTCCACGCCGTACATTTCGCAGTCCGGACAAAGGGCGCGGGCGGCAACGGCGCAGCCGGAAAGCAGACCGCCCCCGCCCAAGGGGGTCAGAAGCAGGTCAAGCGGACCCGCGTCTTCGATCAATTCCACCGCGCAGGTGCCCTGGCCCGCCATCACGTCCGGATGGTCATAGGGAGGAATAAGCGTCAATCCCTGCTCCGCCGCAAGTTGCGCCCCCAACGCCTCCCTGTCTTCCGTCCGGCGGTCGTAGAACCGTATCTCCGCGCCGTAGCCCCGCGTAGCCGCGATTTTAGCGGCCGGAGCGTCCCCGGGCATGACGACGACCGCCCTGACGCCGAGCAGCTTCGCCGAAAGGGCCACCGCCTGCGCGTGGTTGCCGGATGAAAAGGTCACAACGCCCGCGGCCTTTTGCGCCTTCGTAAACCGGGACAGGGCATTGAATGCGCCCCGGAATTTGAATGCGCCCATGCGCTGAAAATTTTCGCATTTGAACAGGAGCGTGCCGCCTGCCCGCGCGTCGGCCGCGGATGAGGTCAGGACAGGGGTGCGCCGCGCCGCGCCGCAAATACGCCCGCGGGCCGCGACAATATCGTCATACGAAACGGCAAAGGTATCATCCATGCGTCACTCCGAACGTTTGAATCCACATCCGGCTCCGGCCGGCTCACTGCAGTGGAATTGCCGACAAGGCCCGCGTTCGTGCAGGTTCAACGCGTCACTCCGCATGAGGTCCGCGCCGCGCATCCGCGCCGGGTTCGTCCAGGTTCAGCGTTTTTTCCACGACATACAGGGGACGGCGTTTTACTTCCTCATAAATCTTGCCCACATATTCGCCGATGATGCCCACGGAACAGATGGTCAGGCCGCCGATGAGCGTCATCAGGCCCACAAGCGAGGACCAGCCGGGCACCGTATGCCCGGACGCGTGCTGCACAAGGGTATACAGGCAGAGCGCGAACCCGAAGAGCAGAAAGCACAGCCCCATGAAATTCACGGCGCGGACCGGCAGGGCGGAGAACGAGGAAATCGCGTCCCAGGCCAGGAAAAGCATTTTGCCGAGAGGATACTTGCTTTCGCCGTGCAGGCGTTCCCTGCGGTCATAAAGCACCGCCGTCTGCCTGAAGCCCGCCCAGGCGGCCAGGCCGCGCATGAAGCGGTGCGTTTCGGGCATGGCGTTCAGGATATCCACGCAACGCCTGGACATGAGGCGGAAGTCCCCCGCGTCCACAGGCAGGTCTTTATGCACGCACCGGCGCATAAGGCGGTAAAACAACCAGGCGGACGCCAGCTTGAAACGGCTCTCGCCGCTGCGCGTCCGGCGGCGGCCGTAGACCACGTCGAAGCCTGCCGCATAGCGCCCGATCATTTCCGGAATGACTTCCGGCGGGTCCTGCAGGTCCGCGTCCAGAATGACGACGGCCTCGCCGCCCGCATAGCGCAAGCCGGCGCTTATGGCCGCCTGATGCCCGAAATTGCGGCTGAACGCCGCCACCTTGACCCAAGGGGCTTCCGCTGCCCACGCCGCGCAGAACGCAGGCGTGGCGTCCGTGGACCCGTCGTCGACCAGGATCACCTCGACGTCAATGCCCGCAAAGGACGGCAACAGGCGCTCAAGCTCCGCCCGCAACGCGGGAAGGCTTTCTTCCTCGTTGAAAACAGGGATGACCAGACTCAGTGAAGAAAGTTTGCGGAAGGGGACATCCGGCACGGCCGCCTCACTGCGCTGCTGCATTGGTACATGCGCCGACGGGACGCAACGCGCTTTCCGGCTCACGCCTCCCGTCGCGCCGGTCTTCCGGGGCCGGCGTGCTCCGAATGTCCGTACGGCGCGACGAGAATAAAACAGCCCGGCGCGCGTTGTCAACAGCCGCGACGCCTACAGCCGCGACGCCTACAGCCGTGACGCCCACCGGGCCCGCCGAAGCATGCGCAAACGAAAAAGTGCTTGACGGATGGATTGGTTAGAGATAAAGTCACGGGTACACTCTTGAACGCTGCGCCCCGCTGCGGGGCTACGGGGCAAACGCATCTATACGGGGAGGCAGGCATGACAACTAAATTGAAAATTATCAGCGGGTTCGGACTCATGATCATACTTCTGGCCGTGGTGTCCGTCTTCGGTATCATACAACTGCAGAGTTCGGAAGACGGCTTTATGTTGTACCGCCGCTATGCGCGGGTCAACGTCATGGGCAGCGATTTGTCCACCAGGGCTTCGGATGTCCTTCGGCATCTCAACAATTTTCTGATCGATTTTGAGCCGAAACTGATAGATGATGCCGTAAGCAGCCTGGACAGCTTCCTGAAACTTATTCAAGAATCGCGCGCCCTGTCGCGCATCGAAGAGCGACAGAAAGCTCTTGACGACATGAGCCGGCGAGGCGAAGCGATTAAACCCCAGCTCAGGGAAATGCGCGACGCCGTGCTGGGAGTGCGCGCAATGTACAATGACCAGGTGCGCCCGGCCTACAACACCATGTACAAAGGGCTCAACGAACTGGCCGACGCGGCTCGCGCGGTCTCCAACAGTGAACTGCTCTA
>JAITEY010000275.1 GCA_031281815.1 Desulfovibrio sp.
GGGAAACTGATAAACGCCTTTCTGGATCGTTTGGACGCAGACCCGGCCCTGCATGACAAGGTGGAATTTGCCGTTGTTCCCACAATCCTGACGCCGAATTTCGAAAACGAATTCGTTGCGCGCTACAGGGGAGTTTTGTCTGTCGCCGAGAAGGCGGAATATACAATCCGGCTGTCGGACCTCACCCGCGCGGCGTTTACGGGCGACAGCCTCACCCATGCGCTTTTCCTCATAGAAAAACTTCGAAACATTCAGGAAAATACGCTCCTCAAGGAACGGGCCGAGGCTGAAACACTGCGGCAATTTGACGTGGTGCAACGTCTGGCGGAAGCGATAGGGCAATGCCGGTCGTCCGGGACGTTGCCTTTCGCGGTCATTGCGCGTCACGCCTTTATTGCCGAGGCATGGCTGCGCTCCGCCGCGCATGCCGGTGTGCTCGCTCCGGAACGCCTTGAAATGTTGAAGCGTTCCATAGAAACCGTTTCCGGCAGGCTGACGCGGGATTTCGACGCGGTACTCGCCGGTTCCATGTCCGGAGAAGATTTTCTGCAGGTATACGGACACTTGAGGCCGGGAGCCTATGATATTATGTCGCCGTCCTACCGCGAGCGGCCCGACCTTTTTTCAGCCGACATGCGGCGGCACAGCGCGCTTGCCGACGTGCCGTTTTTCGCTTTCAGTCCTGCGGAAAAGGCGGGGATGGAGGAGTTGTCCGCGTCCTGCGGCATGACGTTCAGCGCGGCATCGTTTCTGCATTACGTGCGCCGCGCGATAGCGGGGCGTGAATACGCAAAATTTATCTTTACGCGCCACCTCGACCATATACTGCACTTGGTCAAGGTATGGGGCAGACACTTCGCGTTCAGCCCGGACGACCTGTCCATGCTGAGCGTCGACGATATCGTTTCACACGGCTTCACCCCTCTGCCGACGGCGGGACGCGAGCATTTTCTGGAGCGGGTGGAGAGCGGACGCCGGGAATATACAACAGGTCGTTATTTCAAGCTCGCTTACCTTATCCGCTCTCCGCGCGACGTGTATATTGTGCCGCAGCACCGCAGTCAGCCCAATTTCATCGGACGGAGCGCCGTTGAAGCAGGGGTCGCCGTATTGACTCCGGACGAAGAAATCCCGGACATGGAAGGCAGACTTGTCTGCATTGAAAGCGCGGACCCCGGCTACGACTGGATTTTTACCCGCAATATCGCAGGATTGATAACCCGGTACGGCGGCGCAAATTCACATATGGCTATCCGTTGCGCGGAGTACGGTCTGCCCGCCGCCATCGGCTGCGGCGACAAAATATTTGAGGAGGCGGTTGCCTGTCGACGCCTGCGCATGGATTGCGCGGCCGGAACAATCAGACCCGCTGAACATCTGCCGGGAGAACAGCATTGAAACACGCCCGCGTCATCGGCATCACCCAACGCATGACCGTGAACCCGCCGCACAACGAGTTGCGCGATTGTCTGGCAACGGACTGGTATCCGTTTTTGCGGGCGTTGGATATGCCTTGGATTGTTTTGCCCAACGATGCGCAGTCCGCATTGTATCTTGCCGAATATTTTGCCTTGGGCGGATTGATTTTGAGCGGAGGCGACGATATCGGCGTGTTTCCCCGGCGTGATGAAACAGAGTTTGCCCTGCTTGCCTGGGCAACGCGCGAAGCGATACCCGTTGTCGGCGTCTGCAGGGGGTTCCAGGTCATAAGTACGCAGTCCGGCGGGCAACTTGCCGAGGTCGATTCGGCGGTCCATCGTGGAAAACGTCATACAATCCGCTTTGCCGACGGGACAAGACGCGAAGTCAATTCATACCATACGCTTGCGCCTTCCGCGCTGCCCCCTTCTCTGGTCCCGCTGGCGCACTGCACCGTCGACGGCTGCCCGGAAGCCGCATCCGGGAAAAATCTGCTGGGCATCCTCTGGCATCCGGAGCGGGAACCGGAGCCGGACCCGGAGGACGTGCTGATGATAACAACATACTTGTCGGGGTCGCAATGAAAGCCGTCATACTGGCCGCAGGGCGTGGAAGCCGCATGCAGTCGCTGACGGAACGCAAACCCAAGTGCCTGGTCGTCCTGGCCGGCCGGCCGCTCCTGTTCTGGCAGTCGGCGGCGTTGGCCGCGGCCGGGGTGGACAGGATCGCCGTGGTTCTCGGGTATCGCGGCGACATGGTCAGATCTCTGGTTCCCGAATTGCCCGTCCCGTGCGTGACTCTGGAAAATCCGCGTTGGGCGACGACAAACATGCTTTCAACACTGCATTGCGCCGCCGCATGGATTGACGGCGAAGAATGCGTGATTTCTTATTCGGATATCGTCTATCCGGCGGGGCACGTTCGCGCCTTGATGTCGGCCGAGCAACCCGTAGCCTTGACCTACGACCGGCAATGGGAACGCCTGTGGCGCCTGCGCAATAACGGCAATCCGCTGGAAGATGCCGAAACATTTCAGGAAAAGAACGGATTATTGCAGGAGATCGGCGGCAAACCGGACAATGTGGATCAGGTACGCGGGCAGTATATGGGTCTTTTGAAACTGACGAGCGAAGGTCTGCGCATCTGGTTCGACCGTTGCCGCGCGCTCGGCACGGCGGCGGACCTAACCGATATGACGGGCTTTCTGCGACTTTTATTGTCGGAAGGCGCGCAGATAGGTGCCGTACCGGTTGACGGGGCTTGGTGCGAGGTGGACAGCGGCGGTGATCTGGAATGTTACGAAACCGCCTTGCGCGACGGGACATTCAGCCATGACTGGAGAAACCGGGAATGAAGACGCAAAATGTCCAATCTGCCGGCGGCGCGGAGAATCATGTTGAAAGGCGCTGGTGACACAGCCATGCAACCCGGCGGGCGCGTTATCTGGATTACCGGTCTTTCGGGCGCGGGCAAAACAACGCTGGCGCAGGCCTTGCTGCCGCACTTGCCGCAGCCCCGCCTGCTGCTGGACGGCGATGCGTTGCGCGACGCTTTGTGTTTATTGGCCGGCGGCTATACGCGCGAAGATAGGCTGAAGCTTGCCCTGACCTACGCCCGCCTTGCCGAACTGGCCTCTGACCAGGGCGTAACCGTGGTTTGCGCCACTATTTCCATGTTTCATGAAGTACATAAATGGAACAGAAAAAACTTGTCGGGATATTGTGAAATTTATCTTGATGTCCCGGAGCATGTGCGCAAACAGCGTGATTACAAAAAAGTTTATCTCGAACGTGAAGCTGTCGTCGGAGAAACATTGACCCCGGAATTGCCGCTGTACCCTGATCTCCGATTATATCCGGAACATACAACACCTGAATATTGTGTAAGCATTATTGTAGAATATATTGATAAGCTGGGGTTTCCAGATAATAGTGCAAAAAATCATATACGTGAATCTTCCGAAATTGAGGGTAGAAAATGTCATTGCTGAATTCTATGCTCAACCTCAGACGGCTGAATAAAATACAAAACAAGAAAATTGTATTTTATAGCGAAGGGAAAAGCTACTGGATAAATTTTAAGGCTATTATACGCAGTCTTATTGATGAGCATGGACAGACAG
>JAITEY010000053.1 GCA_031281815.1 Desulfovibrio sp.
AACCGAAGGCGCGCGCAACATACGAAAGCCGGCCCGCAACACGCGCAAGGCATAATCCGTATCCTCTCCGCTTCCGTAAGGATAGCCGCTGCCCGCCCCCAGCGCCTCGTCGAACGCGCCCACGCCCTCCACGCAACGGCGGCGGTAAAATTGCCGCCACGTCTCACTGCACCCGAACACGGCATAGCGGTTCACCGGACGCGCGGCCCGCGCCCCGTCCGTCGGCAAGCCGTTGATAACTTCCCTGTCCCGGCACGTTCCTCCTGTTTCGCAAGTCGGCAAGGCTTCGGAAACTTCCCCATATCCCTGCGGCTTCAGATCCGCTCCGGCCGCCAGAATGCCGTCCGCTTCGGGATGCAGGCGGAAAAGCTCCGCAGCGGCTGCCAGCGTATGCGGCGCATACACGCAATCGTCGTCGGGGAAGGCGATGACATCGCCGCCGCACAACGGCAACCCGCGATTGCGCGCCGCGGATATCCCGCAGACGGGCACGGGCAGCAAGGTCATGTCCCCTATGCCCCCGCACCGGCGCGCAAGCTCCGCGGCCCGCGACGCGCACGATTCCTCATGCACAAGGACGACCGTGAAATCCTTGCAGGTCTGCGCTTCCAGGCTGCGGAACAGACGTTCCACGGCAGGCAGGCGGTCGGTGGTGGCGACGAGCAGGGAAAATCTCATAGGACGGCCCTGACCGACGGCGCTTCGACGGCACGGAACCGTCCGCCGGACGGAGCCGGCCGCGGACTGCCGTACGCGTCCGCCTCATAGTGGATGAGCGAGGTGCCCTCGCTCTCAAAACGGAAGGACGTTTCCCGCAACATGGACAGCGCTCCGCGCACCCGCGCATGGTTCTCTTCCTTGACGTAAAAGAGCAGAAAGCCGCCGCCGCCCGCGCCGAGCAGCTTGCCGCCTTCCGCGCCGTTCTTCCGCGCCGTTTCATACCACGCGTCGATGTCCGCGTCGGCTATGCCGACGGCCAGTTCCTTCTTGCGCGTCCAACCCTCGTGCAGAATTTCCCCCACCGCGTCTATGTTGTTGCGCTGCAACTCCTCCCGCAAAACTCCGGCCAAGGCGACGAGGCGCTGCAGGTTGTCCGCGCTCTTCCGCGTCAGCGTGTCCGCTTTCTGCCTCGACAGTATCTCCGAAGCGTTGCGGCTCCTGCCCGTATAAAACATGAGCAGGTTGCCGCACAGGCGCTTGTGTCCTTCGGAGGTCAGGCGCAGCTTTTCCACGGCCACCGTGTCGTCGGGGTTGAAGCGGATGTAATTCAACCCTCCGCAGGCGCAAGCATACTGGTCCTGTTTGCCGATGGGCTCACCCAGGATGTCTATCTCCAGATGCGCGGCCTGCTCAGCCATCGCCTCTTTGGACATGTACGTTTCGTTGTAGGCGTTGCAGAGATGAATGAGGCCGACCGTAAAGGCCGAGGAAGACCCCAGACCGGTGCCGGAAGGTATGTCCGCGCTCGAATTGAAGTCCACGCCCCGGATGCGGTACAGGCGGAACACTTCGCGGATGATGCCGTGTTCCACGGCGTCCAGTTCGCTCCGGCGCTCGGTCTGCGAATACTTGAGCAGATAGCCGTCCTCAAAAAAATAGGGATGCATGGACAGATACATGAACTTGTTGATGCTTGCGCCGAGTACCGCGCCGCCGTAGCGCCGGTAATAGTCCGGCAGATCGCTGCCCCCGCCGGCAAGGCTGATGCGCAAAGGGGTCCGTGTGATAATCACGCCTGCCCCTTACGCCCGCAAAAACAGCAACGCCCGCCCGGCGAGCCGCGTATCGGCGCTGATCAGGCGCAACGGTTCACTTTCGGCCTGAGCGGCAATCATGCGCGCGAAGGACGTAGTTTGCAGCCCTGAACCGGACAGGGCCGGCAGCGCGCCGACATGCTCGCCGCGCAGGGGAAGCTCCACAAAACCGCTCTCGGCGGCGGCCTCGCGCAGTTCTTTCAGATCGGCGTCCAGACGGCCGGCTTCGATACGCGCGGCTATATCCCACCAGGATACGGCGCTGACGAAAACTTCTGTTTCGTCGGCCAGAAGAATATCCTGCATGCCCTCAACGGTCGGGTCGCCCGCCAGGGTGCGGAGCAGCACGTTGGTGTCCAGAAGCACACGCATCAGGCCGGACCTGCGGGCTGCGCGTCCAGATCGGCGGGCAGGATGAGTTTCCCGGCCAGAACGCCGAGGCGCTTGCCCCGCCGCACGGACGAGGCCGGCACCAGGGCGACCACGGGTTTGCTGTAGCGTTCGATGAACACCGGCTCGCCCTCAAGGGCGCGCTTGATCATCTCGGAGAGTATGCCTTTGGCTTTGTGTGTCGGGACTATCAGCATGATGCCGTCCTCCTGTGCGTCAAGGACGCCGTCCGGATAACGCCCGGAGCGGTCTGAAGGGAGCGGTGAAAAACGCCGTGCTGAGGGCAGGGGAATAAGCGGCTGAAAGCGCGGCTAAACGCGGCGCGGAAACACGAAAATCCCCGGCGGCTTTTCGACGGGGGCGTGTGAGGATACCCGCGCAGGGCCGGGGAAAAATTAAGAAGCTTTGGCTGTGAAAATGTGTGTGTGTGTGTGTGTGTGTGTGTGTGTGTGTGTGT